>CAZCFF010000029.1:0-11364 GCA_964497885.1 uncultured Candidatus Nitrosopelagicus sp. | reverse complement strand
TGATGGGATTTCTTGCCAAGAAAAAGATCAAAAATAAGATGAGTCAGGCACTAGACGAGTTTGCAGAAGTTGCAAAGAATATGTAGAAGTATTATCAAATATGATTAGAATGGACGCAATTCCTCTTTCGGAACAATATAGAATTAACATCAAAGATGCTATAGAACTGATTGATAAGACGCTTGAATCAGTGGAAAAAAGTAATGTGATTTTATCAGGAAAACATTTGAGAGAAATCAGAAAAGCGATATCAAAAAAACCCTACCAAAAGTTATGAAATTATTAGCTTTTTAACCTCTATTTTCCACTTTTTAACATCAATTTTAAGGTTTTAGTATCTAATTTCTAATGTATCTTTGGCTGGATTCCAGTAGTCTTTATCATTCCAGCTGACTTCATTATCAAAGAACCAATGAAGAGCGTTATTGCTAATAACACAACCATTCCTGATGGTGCAATATCTAACGGATATGAAATCATTATTCCTGCCACTGTGGAAAATACTGAAAATGACATTGAAAGAATAATTGTCTGTTTAAATGAACGTTTAAACATCATTGCGGTGACATTTGGAATTACAAAAAGTGCTGAAACCAAAAGCACGCCTACTAATTGCATTGATGTTACTACCGTAATTCCTGCTATCGCAATTAACAAATAATTCAATTTTTGAACTGGAATTCCCGAAACTTGTGCTTGTTCTTCAGAAAATGTAATGTACATAAATTTTTTGTAACATGTGATAAGAATTATTAAAATCGCTGCAGACAATCCTAAAATCATAATTACGTTTTCCGTACTCACAAGCAAAACACTTCCAAACAAAAATGAGAAAATATCAATTGAAAATCCTCCTGATAAACTAATCAGAACAATTCCTACTGCTATTCCTGATGAAAGTAAAATTGCTACAATTGCATCTCCTGAAATATCATATTTCTGTCGAATCTTTGTTAATCCTAATGCACTAATAATTGAAACTACATATGCCGCCCATAATGGGTAGACGCCGAGAAATAAACCCAATGCGACTCCACCAAATGCAGAATGTGCTAATGCATCACCAAACAATGAAAATTTTCTAAGAACTAAAAATAATCCTACTGTGGAACAAATTAGTGAAATTGCAATGCCTGAAATTATAGCATTTTGCATAAACCCAAAAGATAAGATGTCAAAAATCATATCTCATCAATGATGGTGCATATGCATTTGCATAGATGTCTCTGAGTATTTCTTCATCATTTCTTCATCATTAAAGAATTCCTGGGAAATACCGTGAAAAAATAGTGTTTTATTTAGACATGCAACTTTATTTGCTAATCTTTCTACTGCATCAAGATCATGTGATGACCAAATGATGGAGATTTTCTCCTTTGAGTTTAGTTCGCTTAAAATCTGAAAAAATAAATCCTTATTGTGAATATCTACTCCCGTGACAGGTTCATCTAGAACTAATATTTTAGGCGAATTTACTAATGCTTTTGCAATAAACACCCTTTGTTGTTGACCGCCTGATAAATCTCCTATTCGTCTATCTGCTAATTCATGCATCCATACTTTTTGTAATGCTTCATCTACCTTATCTGGATCATTCTTTGTCTGGCCCATACTCACCACTTCTCTTATTGTTGCTGGAAAATTTCTATCAACGACTGGTTTTTGTGGAACATATCCGATATGTGTTAGATATTCTTCTGATTTTCTAATGTCTTTATTGAAAAATTTGATTATTCCTTGATATTGTAAATGAATTCCCAACATGCAATTAAATAATGTGGATTTCCCCGCACCATTTGGACCTATGATTCCAAGAAAATCCCCTTCATTAATTCCAAAACTTATTTTTTGTAATGCATCTATTCCATCATAACTTACTGATAATTCTGAAATGTCTACGATCAATTACATAATGCCTCCTTTAGATTAGAAACATTTTCTTGCGTTCTTTCAAAATAATTCTTATTTTCTATATTTTGTGTGGCTAAAGGTGATAAAATTAAAACATTCCCACCAATTTCATCTGCAATTACTTTTGAAATTCTGATATCTGAAGTGTCTTCTGTAAATATCACTCTAATATCCAATTTTTTTGCCAAATGAATGATATCCTCAATTGATTTGGCAGTAGGTTGGGAATGATCATGAACGCCTTTTGTAATAGTGTGCTGTGTTAATCCATATTCATTTGAAAAATAAGAAAATGCATTGTGATATGTTATGAAATCTTTCTTACTACATGATGATAATTCCTCCCTGATTTGTGAATCAAGTAATTCTAATTTCTCGATATATTGCAATGCATTTTCATTATATGATTTTGAATTTTCTGGATCAATTTTTGATAATCTTTCTGCAATATTTTTCACCTGGATTTTTACTAAATTTGGATTCAGCCAAATATGTGGATCTGATGTCACTTCATGTTCTTCATGTTCTTCATGTTCTTCATGTTCTTCATGTTCTTCATGTTCCTGTTCTGTACTTGCGTGATGATCAACTGATTTTGTTTTTAAAAATAAAATGCCATTGCTAGAATCTAATAATTGATCTGATTCAAATTCTATATTTGAAATCCAAGATTCGAATCCCCCTCCATTAAGAATTATTAAATCGGCTGTTTTCATTTCTTGAATAATTTTTACTGATGGATCAAAATCGTGAGGATCAATGTTTGGTGGAGTTAGAATTTTTACATCTGCGTTCTGACCAATAATTGCCTGTGCTGGTTCATACAACGGATAAAATGACACGTATACTTGTAGTTCATCTTCACTCGTCTCCAAGTTTTTTGTGGTTTGATTACTCCAAAGAGTCACTGAAACAAGTGGGATTATTATGATTATTGCAAGAATTGCAATTTTTGATTGTGTCATTATACTCAAAAAAACTGATTATTATTAATAAATCTATAAAAAGTTAATAACATTTAGTTAAAATTTTTATATTTCTTAATAACAATCTACACATGCCTATTGTTTCAATTTCACTCACTGGGGAAATTCTCAAGGAGATTGACAACCTCCAAAAATCGATGGGATTCTCTGGAAGGTCTGATGCTATAAGGGCTGGAATCAGAAGCTTTGTCGCAGAGGAAAAACAAAATCAAAATCTTTCTGGAAATATCAATGCAATCTTGCTTGTAGTCCACAGTGACGAATATGATGACCAGGTAAACGGGATAAAACACAGCTTTGAGGACCTAATTTCTACCCATTTACACAGCAAAATTGAGGGTGAAAAATGCATGGAATTGTTCATGCTGAAGGGCGATGCAGACTCGGTTAGCACTATCACTAGGGACTTTCAAAAAAATAAAAGAATGGATACTGTAAAGTTAGTCACTTTATAAAATAAAGAAAATTAATCAAAAATTTACTAATCTTATTCTACTCGTTTTACTTTTACTGCGTTTGGGCCTTTTTCGGTATCACCAACTTCAAACTCTACCTTGTCTCCATCACGAATACTACCCTCAACTTGAGTGTGGTGAACAAAGAGGTCTTTATCCTCAGAGTTTTCTCGTTCGATGAAACCGTAGCCTTTTTTGTGGTTAAACCATTTCACGGTACCATTTTCCATATTGTCATTTCTCGAAAAATACTACGTATAAACCATATGTTTGATCATAAAGATCATAAAACTCAATTTATTCAAAATTCATGATATTTTGGAATTTAGGCATCAGCGATGAAAAACACCACATTTACACTCACAGAGATATCCTGGTCAGATGAATAAATTGGGGCAGAACTTGCGAACGCCTCAGATCTCTGGAACATCGGTGCTGGAGAATAACCAGAATCATTTACTATGATTGAACTAACACCAATGATTTTCTGATCCAATGGTTTGATGGCTAAAAGTGCCTTCGATTTTGCATTCAAAACTGCATCCTCAATTAGACCCTCTTTCACTGAGGTTATCTTTGAAGGTGAGACAGTGAATGAAACCTGATTGATTCTATTTGCTCCATGTTCTGTAGCTAAATCAATAATACTTGCAGCATCTGAAATCTGATTAGTCTCGACAGACAGAATATTAGATACATGATATCCAACTATTTCTTGAATATATTTTCCTGAGGTAATATCTTCATGACTTTCATAAACTGGGTAAATGTTAAGGTAAGAAGTACTAAGTTCTTCATCGGTGATTCCCACTGTTTTCAGTGAGTTGATTACTGATCTCATATTTTTTGAATTTTCTTCTAGTGATTGCTTGGCTGTTTGTCCCACTGTTTCAACTCCAAATTCAATTATCAGGGTATCAGGTTCAACAGATTTTGTAGCAGTTCCTATCACATCTACAGTTTTCTCAAAGCTCAGGGATTGCTGATCCTCTGACATACTCTTGTTCTCATCCTGTGTTAATGTTACAGCAAATCCAAGTGTTAAGATGACTCCAACTATAACTGCGATGTTTATTCTATTATCCATAATGTAAATATCAACAGAGTACTAATGAGTGTTTTATTGATTATTCCGTGATCTGGTTGATGATTTGTTCCATTTCGGATTCGACCATTGTAATTATTGGAGGAATAAGATTATCAGTTGCATTTTGATTAGGCCAAAAAATTTGAGATTGTTTACCATTTAATGTGACCTTAATTGTTGATTTTGTATATTCTGTCACTTCATCTAGGATGGGAAATGACTGATCTGGTATTGACATGAAACCAGTTTCTTTGATCAATGCAGATATTTTTTCCAGATTCTGATTGCTGATTGTAGAGGTGAGATGAGATTGAGTACTGCCATCGTCCATTATCACGTTGTATTCTATGGTTCCATCATTTTTTATTGTCAAGATTTGGGTATTTTCAGATACAGTTTTCTCTGTCACACCGAATGAAATCACTGTCAAATCATGCTTGGTATACTCGATCTTGATTGTATCGCTAGGATTAATTGCTGATGTAGGTGTATCAGGCATAGTCACCATGGGAACCATGATAAGAATGGCAAAAATTGCTGGAATGGCTCCAATAGCAATTATGATTGGTTTGACCATTTCATTAAAATGATGTTTTTGCAAATAAATCTTAGTAAAATAACTTAAAATTCAAGGCTATCGCTTTCAAATTTGTGGGGTCGTAGCCTAGCCTGGTAGGGCGACAGTGACTACGAAGTTCACCGCTAAGGGCTCCAGAGGTTAAAGTTCAAACTCTGATGAAAAGATGATGTGAGTTTGGAGCTGCGAAGTAACCCGTAGGTCGTCGGTTCGATTCCGATCGGCCCCACGTTAATTTTGTTTTTTTCTTAGAAAGTTCATGGCAGAACCTGCTCTGAACCATTCAATTTGTAAATCATTGTAAGAATGATTTAAGACAATCTTTTCAGATGTTTTGTCCGCATGTTCTATGGTGCAATCAACCGATTTCCCAGGAGAAATATTACTCAAAGAGTTTATACTAATTTTATCATCTTCACGAACTTTTTCATAATCTTCAGGATTGTCAAATGTCAATGCCATTACTCCCTGCTTCTTAAGATTCGTTTCATGTATACGGGCAAAGCTTTTTGCAATAACCACTTTACATCCCAAATAACGTGGCGTCATTGCAGCATGCTCACGACTGCTTCCTTCACCATAATTATCATCGCCAATTATAATCCAAGAAATATTTTGTTTTTTATACTGTCTCGCAATTTCTGCACAGTTTTCAATTTTATTTGTTAGTGAGTTTTTGGATTTACCCACTTCATCATTAAATGCATTGACTGCACCCAGCAACAAATTATCACTTAATTTATCCAAGTGACCTCTAAGCCTTAACCAAGGACCTGCAGGTGAGATATGATCTGTAGTACATTTTCCTTTTGCTTTCATAATTATATGCAGACTACTCAAATCCTTACCGTCCCATGCAGTAAATGGTTCAAGTTTTTGCAATCTTTCACTTTCTGGATCAATTAATACTTGAACAGAATCAGGATTGTCTGAAGGGGGTAAGTAAATATCCTCTACATTTACGAATTCTCTATCGGGTACATCTGGTGCTGTTTCTGGCGGTTCAAGCCTAAACTTTGTCCCGTCAGATGCTACAAGAGAGTCATTTAATGGATTAAAAGAAAGATTACCACCAAGTGCTAAGGCAGTTACCAATTCAGGACTTGCAATAAAATTCATCGTTTCTCGTTTACCATCATTTCTACCGGGAAAATTACGGTTGTATGATGTTACTATGGTGTTTCGTTCTCCCTGCTTGAGTTCAGGTCTATGCCATTGGCCAATGCATGGTCCACAAGCATTTGCAAGTACTGTTGCACCTATTGATTTTAGTGAATCAATCTGACCATCTCTTTCTATAGTAGCTCTAATCTGCTCTGAGCCAGGGGTTACTAGTAATGGAATTTTTGATTTAATTCCTTTTGATTGGGCCTGTTTTGCTAAACTTGCAGACCTGGACATGTCTTCATATGAAGAGTTTGTACAACTTCCAATTAATGCCACAGAGATGTTGTCAGGGTAATTTTTATTTTTTACATCATCAGCCAATTGTGAAATAGGTCTCGCAAGATCTGGTGTGTGTGGACCTACTATGTGAGGTTCAAGTTTTGCAAGATCAATCTCTATAACTTTATCAAAATATTTTTCAGGATTCTGTTCTACATCTGGATCTGCTGTCAAGTGTACTTTGTATTTGTTAGCAAGATCAGCAATTTGTTTTCTTCCAGTTGATTTCAAATAAACTTCCATTCGCTCATCATATGGAAAAATTGAACAGGTTGCACCTATTTCTGCACCCATATTAGTAATTGTGGCTTTTCCGGTACAGCTGATAGATTTTGTACCTGGACCAAAATATTCTATTATAGAGTTTGTGCCACCAGATACTGAAAGCACTCCTGCAACATATAAGATAACATCCTTTGCTGCAGTCCAACCATTCATCTCACCTTTTAGATAAACACCAATACGTTTTGGATATAGTAGTTCCCAAGGTACACCAGCCATTGTTTCTGCTGCATCTACACCACCTACTCCGATTGCTAACATTCCAAGTCCACCAGCATTTGGTGTATGAGAATCTGTACCAATCATCAAGCCCCCTGGAAATGCATAATTTTCTAAAACTACTTGGTGAATAATACCTGCGCCTGGTTTCCAAAAACCTGCACCAAATTTACTTGCAGATGATTCTAGAAATTTGTAAACTTCATTATTTTCAAATATAGCTAACTTTGTATCAGATTTTCCTTCAGTTCTAGCTTGTATTAGATGATCACAATGAATTGTTGTAGGAAGTACAACGGATTTTAATCCTGCTTGCATAAATTGAAGCATAACCATTTGGCCAGTAACATCTTGAAGTGCAACTCTGTCTGGATGTAAGAAAACGTATTCTGTTCCTTCTCTCAAAATTTTTTTCAAAAACTTTTCTTCTAAATGTCCAGCAAAAATTTTTTCAGATAAAGTTAGATCACGATTGAGTGTTTTCCTAAATATTGGAATATTACTCTCTAGTTTAGAATAAATATTTTGTACCATCTCTGCTGTTGTATCAATTTCTATTTTTTCCAATAACATATTGTAGGATTTTTCGTTTATAAACGGATTAACTAGTTTGGTGAATTTTTACATACAATTATAAGAGAAAAACGATATTCTAGACTATTGCTTCTCAAGTTAATTTCGTATAATGTTTTTTATGGTGAACTTGATTGGTGAAGAAAGGCTTTCCTAGTTTTGGTGTATCACAATCTGGTGCGTTTGTGGCTGCTTTACAAAACTACAATCTACCTGACTTTATACTTGCATTAGTTGCAAAAGATTGCGATTCGGAATTACTTGTACGTGGAAGAATAAATGATAGATTGGCTAGTATGAATGACCAGGCATTAGAAACATTACACAGAGTTTTTGTTGATTGTGAAGAAGATGTTACTGGTAAATTTGCTCAGTATAGATTTTTTTCTTATGTATCAAGCATGTATCACAAATGTGAAGTTTTGATTAATGAAACTATACCTGGAAAATCTAATAAAAACCACAAAATCCCAATCGCTATAAAAAATAATGGTATGTATATCGCTATTGGATTTAACAAACCAAAGGGTAATTCTGTCTCAGAAAAAGATGTTGTTAAATTCCATGATATTGTTGATGATGTAAAAAATGGTGATCACGGTACACAATTAATTGATGCAATCTATGGTTCGTCAGTAGGATTCAAAATGAAAGCTATTGTCGCATTAAAACAATTAAGTAAATCTAGGGATGAAAATCCTGAAACTAAGGTAAACTTTCTAACCGCAAATTTTGAAAATAGAATATACTCCGTTACAAAGTGTTAAAGCGGATTAAGCAATTAGATGAATCATAGATCAAAAAGTTTAGTATCTAATGCAAGGAATGATGGTTTTTTTGAAGTTAGTTTAAAATCTTCATCGTATTGTTCAAATGGTAGATCACCAAAAAGATGTTTTTGCCAAACTTCATGAACGTCTTCTATGTATCTTTTATATCCAGATTGTCGTAACAATTCGTGCATTATTTCATGTGATACAGCAGTACAGTTCTTTTCTGCCATCGATAGCACGTCATTTTCATTTTTTGGTCTTTCCCATCTCAACATACAAAAGTTTTCTGCATGATATCCTTCACAAAGACAATCAGTCCATAATGGTCTAAAATGAGTCAAGTAAAAATGAAAAATATCCTTTCCTCGATCTGTATGATCTTTTAGTAATGAATGAGTGTCTAATCTTTGCAATATCAGTCTTGGTTTAGTAATCATCACATCACACTTAATTTCAAAATCAAGAGAAAATTTTGTTTTTATCCACACCTGAAAAAATTGAGCCATTTTCTTTACATATTCATATTCTTTATCTCGTTGTCCCAATTCTTTGTCTTTTATTACAAAGATAAAATGCAATAACATGTTAATAAAAAAATAGTTATGTTTGACCTTCAATACCCATTAGTGTAAGGGTAGACCTGATCTTTTCTATTTTACGAATTTTCCATGTTATGGTTTCACGTAACGTTTCAACTGTTGAGGATTCAATTTTTGCCAAGATGTCATAAGCACCGAATGTTCCATGGACTTCAATAACACCTTCAAGATCCTTCAGTTGTTTGATTATTTCTTCCTCGGAACCTAATTCACAGTTAATGAGGACGTATGCTGTTGCCATATTATTATTACGATATCGATGTATATCAATGACACTGTTATTCTCATTATTTTAACTGGAAATTCTAATAATTGTATTCCAGATATCTGTGGGAACAGGCATAACAGATAATCTTGATATTCGTAACAACTCCCAATTTTTAAAAGATTTTTCTTTCTTCATTACTTCTAATGACACAGGATTTTTGAGTCGTTTCTTATATTTGACATCAACCACTACAAATCGTTCATTGTCTTCGTCTGGGTTAGGATATGGTTTAGATGTAATAGTCATTATACCTACTACTTGTCTTTCATCACCCGTATGATAATACATCACTAGATCATTTTTTTTCATGTTTCTCATATGCTTGAGTGCTAAATTATTATGAACACCATCCCATACTGTCGTCTTTTCTTTTTCCAAAGTTGAAAAGTTGTATCCTCTTGGCCCACTAGGTTCTTGCTTGACAAGCCAATAATTTACCATTTGTTATCGTGGTATTATTTTTGAAATTAAATGTTCCCCGGTCCTGACTCGCAAAGATTCATTGGTATTAGCCATACCTCCTTTAGATCTGAAACCGGGGCGCCCACTTATTACGCACCTGGGTGAACTATCAAATCATCAGGATCATAACGATCATCATCATCATAGTCCGTCTGTGCGTATGCTCTTGGGCAGTAATACACAGATTAGTCAAATATTAATCCGTTTAGTTTTATTTCAAAGGCAACAGCCTTAGTTCTTATTCTAAAATTTTCTAGGACGCTTGAATCTAATTCTCCGATATATCCAACTGTCTTCTTACCAACAGTAATTTCTGCAACCCTACCTTGAGTGAAAAGTGCATGTTCTGACAAAGTCTTCGTTTCGCATTTAATATTAAATCCAATTCGGAAAAGTGATTGCAAGACAGACTTCATTTCTGAAAAGTTTGTTTCTTCTGAAGCACTGATACATGCTAGATTTGTTGTTTCTTTAATTGGAGAACCTTTTGAAAAAATTATTCCTGTCTCAAAAAATTTTTGAGGATATGTCTCATGTACGTTCCTTGATAAATTCTCTAATAATCCTGGTAGAATTAAATCCCTTAGAATTGTATGCTCCTGACTTTTTGAGCTTGTAACAGAAATTATCTGTGACGAGTCTCTGTTTGTCATCTCATACAAAATTTGTTCGCTTGTCAACGTAGAGTTTAGTGTTTCCATAAATCCGAAACCAGTCATCAATCTGCTAATTGAGTCAAGTTTCTCAGACGTTGTATTTTTCTCACCAATGTGCACAGATGCAGGCCATGCTGGTTTTAGGTTATCAATTCCATAGCCCAGTGCAACCTCCTCAACTATATCCATCCCACCAAAGATATCAAACCTGTACCTTGGGATTGTACACTGAATTTTTTTGCCCTTCCTTACTGCATCCAGTCTACATTTTTTGAGACATGATACAAGCATCGAGTTGGAGATATTCAATCCAAGGATTTTATTCACAGGATCAGCGTCAAATACAATGGATCGTGGTGTAAAATTTGGTGTAGAATTTTTTGAGCCAGAGACTTTTAGTTGTGAAAATTGAAATCCAGCCCCTTGCAGTATTACAACAACAACTGATAGCATATCCTCAGCTGACTGTTTGTCTATGCCCGTAATTTCGACTAGAATATTTTTGGTTTTTGTTGTGACAGTTGTTAACGCGGCATTAATGATTGGTGGAAATGATATTGTTTGTCCTTTTGCGTCAGTAATTATTGGAACCTTGGCAGATTGTCCAAGTATTGATCCATAATCCCTTCCAACTTCTGAATCACGGAGAATCTCTGAGATTGAGCTCTCTTTGGTAGAGTTTAACGGAACAAGTCTATGGTCACGAGAGGTTGTTGTGTACTTGAGCGGAAATGATATTTGATCTAGATCATGAATACCGATTGATGATTTTTTTCTCTTTCTACCTAATCCAAAATGCAAGTCCTCCTGCATGTTGATAATCTGTTTGACTGCTTCATCGTCAAGTGAGCCATTTCTTGCAATTATCCCGGTAACAAATGGTCTAATCCTGCTAGTTGAACTGTCAACATTGATTTCATAATTTCCCTTCTTTCTTATGTTTAATCGTGGCATTCCCTTGCTTATTCCCAAGATGCCTTGTAGTCCTAATGCAATACCAAAGTCAGTGGAATAGTCTGGTCTGTTGGGACTATATTCAACTCTTACAACGTTGCGCCCCAATGATTCTA
>CAZCFF010000028.1:0-11915 GCA_964497885.1 uncultured Candidatus Nitrosopelagicus sp. | reverse complement strand
CAGCTGAAGAAGGAATTCATCATCTCTTTACTGAATATCTTGATGAATCATTTGGCATTCATGCTCCACACATAGATATAGAACATTCAGAATCATTAGGCTTCTTGTCTGGTCTTAATCCAGTTGCTGTTGGTGCATCATTGATAGCATTTTCAGTTGGCTTTGGTCTCGGATATATCTTCTATATCGGTCGTTGGGTTGACCCTGCAAAGTTTGTTAACTCGAATATTTTCTTTTACTCTTTACACAAATTGATGTTAAATAGATGGTACCTAAATGCAATGATCTATTGGGGCTTTGTTACTGCACCTTTGTGGGCTTCCAGAGCATTATGGAGATACTTTGAAAAAACTGCAATTGACACTGGCATGAATGTTGGATTGGAACGAGCAGTCGGTTGGGGTGCAAAAGTAGTTCAAGGAACTCAGACCGGTGTAGCACAATCATATCTTTACGTATTTGGAGCGGGATTACTGTTTGTAGTTCTGATATTATTAGTATAGGTGATATGAGATGATCGAGCTAACATCAACTCCAATAATTATTCTTGCCATTCTAGGTAGTGTTGGAGTTGCACTTCCAGTAATAAGTATCGCAATGAAAGAAAAAGGTACAGTAACATCATATGGTATAGTTACTCTTCTTGCCTTATTTGGTTCAATTGGATATATTTTGTATCAGTTAGCACTTGATCATGTATCACCTGCTGCAATTTTTTCAGAAGATGTTCTTGTTGATGATGCGTTTGGCGCATTCTTTGCAATTGCAATGTTAATTGTAGCAATATTCACAACAGTCGGCTCATTCAGTTACATGAAAAACAAAAGCAATCCATCTATCTATTTTTCATTAATTCTCTTATCCACCATAGGAATGGTTCTTGTAGCATATGCCACAGATCTAGTAATGCTCTTTATTGCATGGGAGTTGATGAGTATTCCAACGTACATATTAGTTGGATTTTTGAAAAAGGATCCAATTTCTAATGAGGCTGCGATAAAATACTTTTTGTTTGGCGCACTTGCATCTGCAATCATAATTTACGGTATATCTCTAGCATATGGAATTACAGGTTCGACAAACATAGGTGAAGTAATTCAAGGCTTTATGGTTCTTGATGCAAATTTGATTCCTGTTGCATTATTAGCTGTAGGCATGTTTATTGCCGGATTTGGCTTCAAAATGGGTCTTGTACCATTTCATATGTGGTTACCAGATGCGTATGAGGGAGCACCACCAACTATTACAACTCTATTAGCAGCTGGTACAAAAAAGGCAGGATTCGCTGCTGCATTAAGAGTTATTGTAATGGGAACTGTGGCACTCAGCCTTGATTGGACACTCGCATTGGGTATTATTGCTGTCATGACCATGACAGTTGGTAATATTGCTGCTGTAATGCAAAGAAGCCTGACTCGAATGCTAGCTTATTCGAGTATTGGTCATGCAGGATACATATTGATTGGTTTATCCATCGCACCATTTTCTCCTATAGGAATACAAGGATCCCTATTTCACGTACTGAACCATGCTGTGATGAAGGGTGCAGCATTCATTGCAGTTGCTGGAATTGTAACAGCTCTAGCGGTTACACATATTGAAAAAATAAAAGGTCTTGGAAGACGAATGCCTATAACATCATTAGGATTAGTAATATCTTTACTTGCACTTGCAGGTGTTCCACCGCTTAGTGGATTTTGGAGTAAATTGATGTTGTTTGGTGGTGCAATTGATGCAGGTACGGTAGTATGGTGGGGTCCATGGATTGCCGTAGCAGGAGTTCTAAACAGTGCATTGTCTTTGGCTTATTATGGTTGGATAATACGTAAGATGTACTTTGAGGGAGAAACAGAAAAGAGAATTAAAGAACCAAGATCAATTATAGCTGTAATGATATTTTCAATAATATTCATGGTAACTATAGGAGTTTATCCAGAACCAATAATACAATTTGCAGAGTATGCTACTCCAACACTTAATATTATATCTACACCTTAGTTTTCGTTAACATAACCAAAGTTTCTAAACTATTTTTGGCATTACAATCATTTAATTTTCTTATACTAGAAAGTGCTAATTCAGAATATTCTTTCTGCAATTCATCCATGTGATTAAAAACATCTCTAGGATCTGTACTCTTTTTAATTATGAAATTAAATAATTTATCTTCATTTTTCCAGTCATGTAAATCATCTCTGATTTGATATGCAATTCCAACATTCTTACCGTAGCTTGCTAAATATTCTATTTCGTCATTTGTACCGCCCGCAATAATAGCACCTAATCGACAAGCAGTTTCAAATGCTATTGCAGTTTTGTATTCTATCACCTTGAGATAATCATTAAAAGTTACATCTTCACTTGTTTCAAGCCTAGTTTCAATAATCTCACCCTCACTCATTAACATAGCAGCAGTTGCAAGGTTTTTCGTAATTTCTTGATGATTAATTCTTGATGCAATATTCAAAATTAATCCTAAAACAAAATCACCAGTAAGAACACTTGTATTGTATCCATATTTTACATAAAAAGGATCTTTTCGTCTACGTACTGTTTCATCATCTATAATGTCATCATGAATTATAGATTCAGTATGCAAAAATTCAATAGCACATGCAAGTGATAAGGCGTTATCATTAATTTTACCCACACACTCTGATGATAGCAGAAGAATAATCGGTCTTATTCTTTTTCCTTCACCTAGTGCATATTTCAAAGGTTCCTTGAATTCAGATTTAGAGTATAAATCTAATTCCGTATCTAATGCCGAATTAATTTTTTCAACATATTCACTATAATTTGCAATTAGATTTGCTTCTAAATTTTTTCTATACAAAACTTTCAATTTGAAATATCATGGAGAAATATATTAAACTTAAGTGCTCCCGTCGGGATTCGAACCCGAGTCTCAGGCGTGAAAGGCCTAAATGCTTGACCGGACTACACTACAGGAGCACACAAAACCGATCTGGAACCAATGCATAAAATTCTTTGGTCACTCAAAAGATTTTTTTATAAGCAAATTGGGTGCTTATCATGAGTGATTTAATTAAAAAAATAGATATGCTAATAGAAGAACGAAGTTTACTTAAACATCCATTTTATCAAACTTGGTCTGAAGGTAAGTTAACACAAGATGCACTAGCTGGATATTCTAAAGAATACTTCCAACTGGTTAAAGCTGTTCCCAGATTTATGACTCCATTATTAGATACAGCCCCAGAATCAATGTACGATGAATTAGATTTTAACCAACAAGAAGAAACCGATCACATTAAACTATGGATCAAATTTGCTAACTCATTAGGCATTTCTACTTATGATCTAGAATCTTATGATGGATTTGATAAAACAGTTCAGTGTGTACAAGGATTATTTTCAACGATGTATTCTTTTGATACTGGTTCAGCTGCTATGTATGCACTTGAAAAAGAGATACCGAAAATTAGTCAAACCAAGTTAGAGGGTTTGGCTGAATTTTATGGTCTTACAAGTTTTGATGCAACTGTGTATCTAAAGCAGCATACAGAAGCTGATATAAGACATGCTGAAGCGTGGGAAAATGCTATCCGTGCTTCAAACAAGAATGAAAGAATAATACTCGGTGCAGCCAAAAATTCACTAGTATGCCAAAATTTGTTATTAGACGGTTGTTTTGAAGCATACTGCTGATCTCTATAACATTTTTTACTAAGAAAAAATGATTTTTGATAGGGCCTGTAACTCAGCTTGGTAGAGTACCCGACTCATAATCGGGGAGCCACGGGATCGAAGCCCATCAGGCCCATAATTATTTTAAACAATTATTCTTGCATTATTTTTAACTAGTTTTAAATCAAGCAACGAGCTAATTATTTTGGCTGCAATGAAGAATCAGAGTTATAGCTGATAAATGATGTAAAGGCATTTGACTGAGCCGCCAAAGCATGAGTGAAGTACACAATTTACATGCCAAAATTTTTAGTGTAATATATAAAGCCAGTATTTAACAACATAATATGACAGAAACAAAACCAATTGTTAGTATTGAAAATGTAGTTGCTTCTGCGTCAGTTGATCAAGCAATAGATCTTGCTGATGTAACTAAAAAGTTTCCATCCACTGAATGGCATCCTGATCAATTTCCAGGATTAGTGTTTAGATTAACTTCACCTAAAACTGCAACTTTGATTTTTCGCTCAGGCAAAATGGTATGTACTGGTGGCAAATCCGAGGACATGGCTATCAAAGCTGTTCGTTCTGTTGTACAACAATTACGTAAAGGTGGTATCAAAATAAAAAAAGAAGCTGTCATAACAATTCAAAATATAGTTGCATCTGGTAGTTTGGGAGGAAAAATTCATCTTGAACAAGCGGCAAGAAAATTACCTAGAAGTATGTATGAACCAGAACAATTTCCTGGTTTGATACACAGAATGGTAGATCCAAAAACTGTATTACTTTTATTTGCATCAGGAAAACTAGTTTGTACTGGAGCAAAAAAAGAGTCTGATGTGTATAAATCAGTACATAATATACATGCAGTATTAGAAGACAAAGATCTAATGCTTTACGATGCTTGATCTACCTGTTTTTTGATTTTTTCTAGTATTTCTTCGTCGATCAAATGTTCTTCGAACAAAATTTTTGTGATTTCTAATATATCAGTTAACTGATAAAGTTTCACACCAACTAAATCCATCGCTTTATTTGCATTTTCCAACCTATTTACAATAACATATGATTCTGAAATCATTGAGCCAGCTTCTTGAAGTTGCTTTATACCATTTAAAACTGAGTTACCAGTAGTAGCAACATCATCTATCATCACTAATTTCATGTTAGGAGATAATTTACCCTCAATTAATTTTGAAGTACCATAATCTTTTGATTTATTTCGTACATAGATTAGCGGCTTGACAGTTTCAATAGCAAGTGCTGATGCAATCACAAGCCCTCCAGTAGGAACAGAAACTAAAGCATCAAAGTTTTCTAGACCTGTTTTTTTATCGATTAAATCCTGCAGATTTTTTATCATTTTTCTAAATTGCTGTGGATAGCTAGGAACTAATCTAAGATCTATATAGTAAGAACTGTTTTTTCCACTTGATAATGTAAAATTTCCAAATTTAATGATGTTATTTTTGTATAAAAATATTGCAAACTCTTTAACAAACTCCATACCAAAATTAACTAAACTGGATTTATTTTCCTTTATGTTTTAGCATAATTTATGCCCGAAATATGGTTGAATTATGGCGCAAATGAAGTTGTTTTGGATATAAAAGCTGAAAATCTAGAGCAAAAAACCGAGATCAAGGGTACAAATCTTTCAGATTCTGAAATTGATTCTAAACTAGAATCATTAGATATATCCAAGCCCACAGAAATTGTCGTATTAAACGCGTCGGATGCTGTTAGAAAAACGTTATCAATTTTATTCGAGAAATATGAAAAACAATCTATTCAAAAACCTGTGATTTTAGCTGATAAAGAAGTTATGCTTATGATAAAAAAATATCTTCCAGAACATAATATTTCTGAATTTAATAATATTGAAAATTCTAATTTAGTATTTTTAGGTGAGATGGAATTTGATGGATTGTTTGGATTTGAAACAATATCTACACGATTACTAAGAAAATTTGGAACCGAGTTAATGCTTTCTGCATACGAAAAGCGAAAAAGTGATCAACCATCACCAGGGGAAAATGTTGAGAGTTTTAAAATCGCACAAAAATTTTCTAAAAAATTTGATATATTAGGAATAGAAATTATTGCAAATTCAGAGGGAATTTGTGATTTATCTGTAGATCATCCCTCATCTACAACTTCATTAACAAAAACATTCATCTCATATGCGGAAGCAGATATAGGCAAACATAAAACAATGATAATAAGCACTGGAAAAGAATCAAGCAATCATACATTAGGAAAGTCTCTATCATCTTTATGGAATTGTACAAACGCATTGAAAAATGATGGACTTGCAATTTTGACAGCAGAATGTGTACATGGTCTTGGTTCAGATGCAATTCGACATTATATTGATGATAGATTAAGTATTGATCAATTGAAAAAACCTTCAAAATACATAGATGGTATGGAGGATCTTTTATACCTCACAGAAATCCAAAAGAAATTTCAGGTTGGTATATTATCTATATTACCAGAACTTTATACAAAAAAACTAAATATGTTATCATTTAACGGTATCAAAAAAGTCATGGATTATGTTTTAAAAACTCAAGGACAAAACCAAAAAATTAAAGTGCTTTCTGACGGGGCACGTACTTTTTTAAGGTAACATCCAAGTTGGTAATGGCGCACATAAAAGTCCAAGAATTGCTATAACAACAAACATTTTTTTTCTGTTTTTTGATAAAGGGGAAATATCATCAAGAGGTTTCATATCTCTACTTCTACTACTCAAAAATAAAATAAATAACGCCATAAACCAATAACCCAATGCAGCTAAAACTCCCGTACTTGCATATGTTGCAATTTTATGCCATTTTTTACCTAACAGAGATCTTGCCATATGACCCCCATCTAATTGCCACGCAGGCAACAAATTCAAAAATGTAATAAGGAATCCTAGCCATGCGGCAAATAATAACGGAGACATAATCATGGTTCCATCATTTCCCTTATCGAAGATTTCAAAAAACATGAGCATGAATATTGGCTGATTAATTTCGATTAATTGTGAGCTATCAAACAATTCGTCTGCTAACAAACTATCAATTTCAGGTGATGTGTATACACCAAACATTGTTACTATTATTGCTATAACTAAACCAGCAACAGGGCCAGCTATTGCTACATCAAATAATATGTCACGATTTATTGTTAATCCTCTAGATTGAATCAATGCACCAAATGTTGGAATACCAAAAACTGGAACACCTGGTATAAAATATGGCCAAGTCGTTTTTATTTTATGTTTTTTAGCTGCAAACAGATGACCTGCCTCATGCACACCAAGAATCCCAATCAATCCAAATGCATAAAAAATTGACATTTCTATCGGATCACCAATGAATGAAAATTTATTTACAAAATCAGTTCTATAGTAACCATCAATCAATACCATGATCACGGTTACAACAAAAAGAATTCGTGGTACGGTTGATGTACCCTTCCATTGTAAAAATGATCCCAACCTGTTTTTTTTAGGCCTGACTATTCTAGAAATATCAAGATATAATCCATCATCAGATTTTTCTAATTTAGTCACCATGTCTAAAAGTTCTAGTCTCTGAGCAAGTTTTACAAATTTATCTTTGAAATTATAACTATCTATTTTGAATCTTAATGTTTCAGTAGATACAACAGTTTCATGTATATCAAATATAGAAGATACTATCTGCGTAATATCATCTTGAGATGGCTCGGTCAATATTAACAGTAAAAATACAATCTATTAATTGGTTTTTGGCTTTAAAATTAAATATTAACAGAGCTATTAGACAATATTGCAGGTTATACTTAGACAAATAGGAAATTGTATAATTAGAAGATGTGATCCAACAGATATTATACCTGTTATGGAGATTAATTTGAAAACTCTCCCCGAACACTATTCTGATTATTTTTATGAGAGTCTTCTTGACGAATTACCCGAAGCATTTCTTGTAGCTGAGATTTCTGGTAAACTTGTGGGATATATAATGTGTAAAACGGAATATGGGTTTTCAAATTTTAAAAAATTGGGTTTTGTAAAAAAAGGTCATGTAGTTTCTGTTGCAGTAATAGACGAACATCGTGGAAAAGGTTTTGGTAGTGAACTAGTAAATGAATCATTAAAAGGTGTAAAAATGAGACAATGTGGGGAAATGTACTTAGAAGTTCGATGCAGTAATAATGACGCTGTAAGATTATATGAGAAATTAGGCTTTTCTATAAATCAAAGATTAAAAACCTATTATCGAGATGGCGAAGATGCATATCTTATGGCTATTAATTTCTCTGACTAGATTAAAATAAATAACTACATTTGAGTTTTAGCGTATGTCTCAACGAAAATTTGCTGGAATCATAATATTTATTCTATCGATAGCGGCTTTTTTTATATATGCATATTTGATTATGCTGTCTGAATGGAGTCCAATTGTTTTACAGTTGTCTATTTTAACAATTATTGGTGGCATACTCGGAGTAATTTCATGGATAGGATATGTAATGGCAACTACAAAATCTTCTCCATCATCTACTATTCAGGATGACGACACATAATCTATTTTTTTATTCGTACATCTACAACTGTTTGATAGAATCTGGGCCCAACAGGTCTAACTATTTTTGATCCTAGTATAGTAGATTTTACAGGGGTTGTTTCCAAGAAATGGTGTTCAGATAATTTTGGAGCATCTGATTTTTTGTCTGCATGTATATGTGAATAGTAATGAATAACACCATTATTTTTTGTAGTTAAAATTGCAGAATCCAGAAATTTATCTGATTGTTCAGGTAACAGCATTAATGTTCGGTCTGATTTATTTTCTATGTTATGATTTTTTATTTCTGAAGAATCACCCTCTATTGATATTACATTACCTTCAAGTTTGTTAATTTCAATATTCTTATTACATAATTTTGCTGCCTCAGGATTAATATCAATATTATAAACAGTACATTTTTTCGTTTTTGCCATCAAAATAGAAAACATTCCTATACCACCGAACATGTTAACAACAACTTCACCGTCTTTTACCAAACCGGTAATCCTTTCACGTTCCGTAGATAAACGTGGAGAAAAAAATGCCTTTTCTACATCAACAACAAATTTACATCCACTTTCCTTGTATTCGGTTTGTGTGTTATCAATCCCAGCCAAAATTTCTAAACTTCTAGTCCTAAACTCACCCTCAACTGGTGATGATTGATAAAATACTGATCTTGTTGTTTTTACTTTTTCTAATAGGGTTTCTCCTATGATTTTCTTTTTTGCCTGTAATGAATCAGGGATTCTTAATACTATTATTTCACCAACCTGATCAAACGAGGAAAATAATTCCATACTTTCTTTTTCTGAAAGAATATTTTCTAATGCTTTTTTTAACATGCGTGTCAATTTCTGTAATAATAATCTAAAGAGTTTTTTTGTTGTTTGTCCAATCTACTTCCTTCTTTGTTTACTCTAGGCCGTAAACTTTTTTCATCCCTTCGGAAAGTAATTTCAAGGGATTTAAGAAATCTATTCATGGCTTCTGATTTGGGTAAAGGTGAAGAACCATGTCCATCAATACTTGATGTACCCTCAAAAATCACCATCGAGTCTGAGACAAGATCCATTAACTGTAAATCATGATCTATAATTATTGCCGACTTGCCAAATGAGCGTACAAATTTTTGGAGAAATTTGCCAATAGCTATTCTATCTTCAACATCTAAAAATGCAGATGGTTCATCTAATGCATACACATCAACTTTTTGTAGTAAACATGAAGCAACTGCAACTTTCTGTAGTTCACCACCGGATAAATTTTTTATAGATTTATTGTACAACTTCTTAATTTTTAGTGGATCTACTATCTGCTCTTCTTCCTGACTATCTTCAATTGGATTTTGATTTGCCTTATCCAAGACGGATATAACTTCAACATCAATATCATTTGAGAGATATTGTGGTTTATACGCAATTTTGAGTTTTTTTTCTATGGTACCAACATCTGGTTTTTCCACACCCGCAATCATTTTCATCATAGTAGTTTTACCTAATGCATTTGCACCCATAACACCAAGTAACTGACCTTTTTTTACAAAACCAGGCTCAATTGTTACCGAGAATGTTGGATATTTTTTTTCTAGTTTTGGGTAAGAGATAATTTTATCACCATGTTGAAATTCATCTTGTGATGTTGATGCATCAAACGTAAACTGTTTGTCACGAAATCTTACATTTTCACTTGGAAGAAATCCGTCCAAAAATACATTTATTCCAACTTTGGTTGACATCACACTCGATACAATTCCATATGCTGCAGGAACACCGTATAACACTTCAATATAATCACTGAGATAATCTAATAATGTTAGATCATGCTCTACAACCATTACGCTTTTACCAATTTCAGCCAAGCTATGAATAACTCTCGCCACACCTGTTCTTTGAAATACATCATTATACGATGAGGGCTCGTCAAAAAAATAAAAATCTGCATTTTTTGATGCTGTAACAGCTACAGCTAATCTTTGAAGTTCTCCTCCACTCAGCTCTTGAAGATTTTGCTCCAACGAATTTTTTAAATCCAATTTTTTTACTAAATCACTTGTAATTCCTCGCTCATCGTATTTTGCTAAAAGTTCTTTTCCTGTACCATCAAAAGCATTTACAATATTATGTACTTGTTGTGGTTTTATAGAGGATTTGATAATATTTTCACTAATCTGTTCGAAATGTGATTTAAGTTCTGTTCCACTATAATATTTTAGAATTTCATCCCAATCAGGTGGTTCATTATAATTTCCTAAGTTTGGTTTTAAATTTCCTGATAGAATATTGACTACTGTACTTTTTCCCATACCATTTCTACCTAACAATCCAACAACTTCACCCTTTTTTGGTGTAGGTAGTTTGTATAATCTGAATGAATTGATACCATACTGATGGATTTTATCAGTTGAAAGTTCTGTTGCTAAATTAACAATCGTAATAGCATCAAATGGGCAAACTTTTACACAAATACCGCATCCGTTACAAATATCCTCATCAATTTGAGCTTTCTTTGTCTCTTCATTTAATATGATACAATCAGCTCCTGATTTATTCACAGGACAGTATTTGATACATTCCAAACCACATTTTTTTGGCTGACACAAATCTTTGTCCAATGCAGCTATACGATGAGTCATGCCAACATTGATCTTATCTTTAATTTATATCTCGTGAGAAAATATGAAGAACAAAACACTCATTTTTATGATTCATAATATAGTTACCTTAATAGATAAGATTGGCTCATACGAAGTAAGCCGGTCATAGCGTTGGGGT
This sequence comes from uncultured Candidatus Nitrosopelagicus sp., assembly GCA_964497885.1. GTDB lineage: Archaea > Thermoproteota > Nitrososphaeria > Nitrososphaerales > Nitrosopumilaceae > Nitrosopelagicus. Next base: position 940 of record CAZCFF010000028.1, on the reverse strand, counting down.
GCGACCCAGTCTCTTTCCGAACCTGGAAGTCAAACCCAATGTCGCTGCTATGTTACTAAGATGCGAGAGCTCTTGGGAAGTAGTAGTGCTGGCATTTTATTATACAAATAATTATTAATCATATAGATTTGGAGTTTGTGTGCCTGTTTGTTCTGTATGTGGAGACAATTTTTCTAACGATATCTTGTTTCTAAACCATATGATGGAAAAACATGGATTTAGAAATCCGAATATAGATAAACCTGATAGAAATCAGCGTGGGTACTAATTTTACATCAATTTGGTATCTTGATCTTTTTACTATTAGTCAGAAGACTTGCTGAACGAAAAAATACTGCTGTAGGATTTTTACATCTAAGAGTATTACCATTCTGAATTTTTTTCTTGGGAAAAGATTCGTTATTATTCAAAATTGCAGAAAATAATGGAGAAATAGCTGCTCTCCCACCATAAGCAGTTTTCCTATCAATAAACCAAAACATCTTTAGTGCACTTGAATCAAGAAAATTATCTCTGAGATCTTTCCCAAAATCTGTGTAATGGCCAACAAGATGTAGTTTACCTTTTGCCAAATAATTAACAAGTTTAGCAAACTGAACGCATAGATAACACTCGTTATCATAGATCACCAATGGTAGACTATCCTCAATCTTCAAAGCCAATATTCACTCACTAATTAAAATTGTTATAATTATATTTAATTCAATAAAAAAAGGATCAAAATATATGCAATTATACATGTGATACCTGTTTTTTATTATATGGGACTGAATTATTATCATATCAAAAAGCAGGTTCTGAAGGCTAGAAAACTTGTGATTAAGGCTACGGCTACTGCTGGTTCTGGTCACCCGGGAGGCTCTTTTTCTATGGCTGAAATTTTGGGTTGTTTATTTTACAAGTATTTGAAATATGATCCAAAAAATCCAGGCTGGGAAGA
>CAZCFF010000027.1:2786-12302 GCA_964497885.1 uncultured Candidatus Nitrosopelagicus sp. | reverse complement strand
GGTTCTGGAACAATAGTTAATGTTAGTTCAGTTGTAGGTCGTATTGGATTTCCAGCATCACCAGCATACATTAGTTCGAAGTTTGCTTTAGAAGGATTAAGTGAATCCTTGAGATTTGAATTAAGTCCATTTGGTGTTAATGTTGTGATGATTGAACCTGGAGTTATCAAAACAAATTTTATGAAAAATATGAGGATGGCTGGGAAATATGGTTCAGAATCTGTTTACACGGAGATCACTGACAAGGTAGTATCTGGCGTTAAGATGATGTGTGAAATGGGAACTGATCCAAAGGAAGTTGCAGATGTCATAGTCAAGGCTACAAAAGATGAAAAACCATTACCAAGATACATTGTTGGTAATGATGCATCAATGTTCTTAGAGGCAAAGAAAAACAAAACAGATCTTGAGTTCGAGAATTACATAAAAAAAGAACTCTATGGAGAATAGATATCAAATAATAATTCCTTTAAACCTATTTTTCACTACATTTCTGTGGTTAGATTGATATACAGTTTTGATTAATTTTTTTCTAAGTCGTATTAGATAAGTGAAATGTATGAAATGGAAAACACTACAGCATAACGGAATATTATTTCCACCTGAGTATGAATCAGTCGGGATCAAGATCAAAATCAATGGGGAAGATGTGGCTCTTACATTAGAACAAGAAGAAATGGTTCATCAATGGGCAAAAAAGAAGGATGCCCCAAAACCAGGAGTTACGGAAAAATATGTTGAGGATCCTGTGTTTCAGAAAAATTTTGTCAAAGATTTTGCTAAAACTTTCAACAATAAATTTAAGAATCTAAAATACGAGGATATTGATTTCACACAATCGTACAAACTTGTTGATAAGGAAAAGGAGGTAAAAGAATCAATGACGAAAGAAGAAAAAAAGGCACTTGCTGTAGAAAGGAAAAAAATCCGTGAAGAGATGAAGGTTAGTTATGGAAAAGCAATCATGGATGGAAAAGAAGTTGATATCGCAAACTACATGGCTGAACCGCCAGGAATTTTTATGGGTAGAGGTGAGCATCCCATGCGCGGACGATTCAAGCCACGAGTAACGACAAAAAGTGTGACACTAAATCTTGGTAAGGAGGCAAAAATTCCAGATGGTGAATGGGGAAAAATCGTACATGATAAAGATTCAATGTGGATTGCAAGTTGGATGGATATACTAACTCAAAAACGAAAATATGTCTGGTTAGCAGACACAGCTGGGATAAAGCAAGAACGGGATCAAGCAAAATACGACAAGGCAAAAAAATTAGCCAAAGAGATAGAAAGTATCAAATCACAAATTAGTAAAGATATGCAAAATAAGGATCCAAGAACTCGAAAAATATCTACTGCTTGCTATCTAATTTATCGTACTGCAATGAGAGTTGGAGATGAAAAAGATCCTGACGAAGCTGACACTGTGGGTGCCACAACATTGCGAAAAGAACATATCAAACTTTCTGGAAATGCAATTGAGTTTGATTTCCTTGGAAAGGATAGTGTGAGATGGAAAGAAACTATTCTAGCAGAGGGTCAAGACAAACAGTTTCATGATAATCTAAAGGAGCTTGTTTCAAACAAAAAAAATAACCAAGAAATTTTTGATGGTATCACATCAAGGCATGTAAATGCATATTATTCGACTGTTGTAAAAGGTCTTACGGCAAAGGTCTTTCGAACATACCTGGCATCAAGTGTAGTTTCAAAATATCTTCGTGCCCATGACAATATCAAATCTGAATCTGATATGAAAAAACTATTCCATGCAAAATTGGCAAACCTAGATGCGGCTAAAATGTGTAATCATAAGCGTACCATACCAAAAAACTTTGATCAAACATTAGAAAAGAAAAAAAATACTCTAAATGACGTAGAAAAAACAAAACCATGGAAAAAATATGAAGAATCATTAAAAAAAACGCAGTCTAAGGTTATGAAAACAGAGGTACAGAAAGAAACCCAAAAGAAACGTATCAAAAAAATTAAAACAATGATAAAAAAGAAAAAAGAAAAACATGCTGAGCGTGTTGAAAAATTACAACTTCAAATAGACCTGACACAAAAAACACGAGATTATAATTTAGGAACATCATTGAGAAATTATATCGATCCAAGAATCTTTCAAAGTTGGACTGATGAAGTTGCTGCTGAATGGGAAAAACTTTACACGTCAGCACTTCAGAAAAAATTTCTCTGGGTGAAAAATATAGATTCTAAATGGTCTGAAATCTCAAAATATTATTAGATTCAGAACGATTTAATTGCACCAAAAATTCATGCGTAATATGCCGGGGTAGCTCAGCCTGGCCTAGAGTGCCAGTCTCCTAAAGAAGGCAATACTCATAATCTGGAGGTCGTGGGTTCGAAACCCACCCCCGGCATTACATCGATATCAATAACAAAGGCTGATTGAATGGTTTAGATAGTATTAAATTTAGTTTTTTCACGATTGAGTTAACATGTCAGAATTGGAGGAATTTGCTGAAGCGTTAATGGGACAGATTTCAGTAGAACTTGACGAGGAAAAAGAAATAGCATCGTTATCAAAAAAAATTAAGGAGGATAATGATTTTGCAATAAAGTTTGATAGTGTTGAAAGTGTATCACAAAAAATATTTCCAGATTTAAAACAGAAAGTTTACGATTACACTGGATTAGAAATTTCTAATAAATTATCTATAGAATATTTAGGATTAGATGGATTCAAGAAGTTAAAGGGTAAGAAAGTATTCAGTGATAATGCACGAGAATTTATTGATAAATTATTTGATGCTGTCACAAAAAATGATTTAAAAAAAATCGCTGAGGTTATTAACGAAGATACTGCTAAATTCTTAGTTTATTCTACATATGTAAAATCATACATTTCAAAAATAACAACTACATACGGTGATTATCTTGATTCAAAGATTTACCTTAACATGTTTATTTTAGGAGATTATCCAAAAATAATTCTGTATAAACAGGGACCTCCATATCAGATGAAATCTGAATCTGTAAAATCTGGATATCTTGGAGCACTAAAAATGACTGTTCTCGAAGAAATAATCCATTCAGTACAAACTAATCTACAAAAATTAAACATGGAGGCTGTTGTACAGGTTAATACAATAAATGAAGAATTGGCAAGAACCATCCTCGAACTAGATGACAAAACGGTAACTGAACTGACTGAATATTTACAATTGCAATTAGTACCAGATGAATTCAAGATTGCAAAAAAAGCAAATTTATTTTTTATGCTAAACCCTGATAATTTCATCACAAATGTTATGGGACCTGATGTAATGACATACACAAGAGTGGAAATTGACCCAAAGATTTCAGATTTTATACCATCATTGGAGGAGATTTATCAAAGATGGTTAAAACCTATTCAAGCACAACATGCTATATTTACTACTATGGAGGGCATGGCGGAATTTTTAGTACAACGAATATTAAAAGATGATACAGATTTTCAAAACTATCTTACTACGTTTGTAGGTACAGATTATTCTTCATATAGTGTAAAAAAGAGTACAGGTAAAGAATTCACTGAATATCTATTCAATAAGTTTGGTAAAAATACATTTAAGAAATTAATCATGGATCCGCCAAATACAAAAGAATTGAAAAACCCACAACTATATCTAAATAGAGATAGTTAGTACTTTCTTTATTGACGATAGAAAAGTTTGATCCATTTGTTACAGAATGGCTATCTTTTTCACAGAATCCAAAATATAATTTAATAGAGAAATGTCTCAAACTTGCACAAATCTTGGAATATCCTGAATTAAATATCACAGACTATATCGAAAAAATAAATCAAATTGGTAATTCTCTAAAATTAAAAATAGATGATGTTGAAAATCCAATATATCTCATTTCTATGCTAAGCGAACATATTTTTGAAAATTATGGTTTTTCTGGAGATGAACAAAATTATTATGATCCTAGAAATAATTTTCTAAACACTGTAATAGATAAAAAATCTGGTATACCTATCACACTTTCAATTGTGTACACTGAAATAGCAAGATACATTGGACTTGATCTAAAGATTGTAGGTTTCCCAGGTCATGTGATTGTGAAATATAATGATGAAATTATTTTAGATCCATTTTATAGGGGTAGGCTTCTTACAATTGAAGATTTAGAAGAAATTCTCCATAGGAATTTTGGTGAAGATGTTGAGATGATTGACGAATATCTTGATGAGGCAACTGAAGAGCAAATATTAACTAGATTACTTAGAAACTTGAAAAATGCATACACACAATCATTTGCATATGATAAAGCTATGAAATGTGCAAATATGATTTTGGGTATAGAACCAGAATCTCCGGAAGAAATTCGTGATAAAGGAATATTGGAAGAACGACTTTTACATTATGATAAGGCGTTACCATTATTGAATAAATACATCGAAATGCAACCAGAAGCAGAAGATGTAGATTTCATTCTTGAATTAATTAAAAATGTAAGAGAAAAATCTAATCAATAATTATCTGGTGTTAATTCTCCTCTTCTTACCATTTTAATTTCATGACGTGACAATCTATTCTTTAATGCATTTTTTAGAAAATCTACTTCGCTACGCAATGAAGCAACTTCATCTTCTAATTTTGCAACTCTTTCATAAATTGTCTCAGACTCGTCTGTTGTTTTAGGCATGTGATCAACCAAATAAAAGACCTTAAAAAGTTATTGGTAATATCTGAGAATAATATTAAAGATCGAACTCTTGGTTACAAGACTGACACTTGCCTCTTTCCTTGCCCACTTGACCAATTATAAAAATTCTACCTATTGTTTGACATTCAGGACACATACCAGTTGTAACATTTTTTGGACCAGTTTTTATAATTTTTTGAGTTTTTCGTCTTCCCATTGGAAGTTTTGAGTTAATCACACTTTTAAGTTTAATTCAGCGCGGGGAGAGGGATTTGAACCCACGAGTCCTTGCGAACATAGGATTAGCAATCCTACGCCCTACCAAGCTAGGCGATCCCCGCACAGTGATGGTAAATTAATTTGGTTAATTAGTATAACGTGAATTAAAGACAGTAAAAATCATTAATCGTTGCATTAATGTAAAACTTTTTCAAAATAAATTTAGTTTTCTGAGATTTGAGTGTAGTCTTTTACAATATTTCTCAATGGCATTCTCTTACCATTAACAATTTTTAGATCAACACGAAAAGTTCCATTTTCAACATTTACTATATTGTACGAGTTTTCAAAGAATCCTCGAACTCTTTCCGAAGAGGCAGTTCCAGCATTTGCAATTGATAATGTATTAAAATCCCAAATCCATGGTCTATGTTTATGTCCACATAAAACTAGATTCACATTGGAATTCAGAATTGTACGTAATACATCTCCAGCATCAATAGCAGTTAACCGATCAGAACCAGTGTCCGGAATTCCAATCAAATGATGATGCATGGCTACTATCTTCAATTTGTTTTCGTATTTTTCCAGAGTTCGTTCAAGCCATAAATTTTGATGATGACCAACTTCACCCTCATCGCGATCTGGTCTAGCAGAACCAAGAGTCACAAGTATTACATCATCTCCAATAAGATTCTCTGTTTTAAATGGAAAATATTTCTTGAATAATAAATATCCCGTGTTTCTATAATCATGATTTCCGCTGATTGCGATTATTTTCTCTACTTTAATCTGAGAAACCAAGTTTTTACATTTCTCATATTGTTCAATTAATCCCTCATTTGTTAGATCACCAGTGATCACAACTGCCTCTGGCTTTAACGAATTTATCTCATCAATTACATTTCCAAATATTTCTTCACGAAATTGAGCTCCAACATGTAGATCTGATAATTGAACTATCTCCATATATGTAGATTAACTACACTTCATATTTTAAACGATTGATTCATGTAAATTTAACAAATTGAGAAATTTCAAGTTAGGGTTAAATAATTAAAATTCAGAATATGCAATATGGCAAAAAAAGCAGTTGTAATGAGAGGAGATGGAATAGGACCTGAAGTAGTAGATTCTATGCTCAAAGTTCTTGAAGAATGTAATTTACAATCAGAATTAATCCATTGTGACGTAGGATCAGAGCAATGGGAAAGAAATGGGTTCAAAGAAAAATCATACATTCCGGATCAAACCATGGAGGCACTTGATAATGTTCAGGCTTGTTTTAAAGGGCCAACTACAACTATACCAAAACCTGATGCACCAAAAAGCGTAGCAGTTACACTTCGTCAAAAATTTGCATTATATTCTAATATAAGACCGATTAAAACATTCAAAAGATTAACCCCAAACAGAAACTTAGACTTTGTTTGTTTCAGAGAAGCCACAGAGGGATTGTATAGTGGTATTGAAGTACAAATATCAGATGATGCAGCTATAGCTATACGTCAAATTACAAGAGAAAACTGTAGACGGTTTATTTTATCTGGATTTGAATGGGCTAAGAAATACAATCTTAAAAAAATGACTGGTATTACAAAACGAAATATACTTAAAAAAACTGATGGGATTTTTTGGGAAGAATTAGAAAATTGTCAGAAGGAATTTCCAAATATGGAATTGCAGGAAATCTATATTGATAATATGAGTCAACAATTAGTAATAAATCCTGAACAGTTTAACAACTCAGTTTTATTGAGTACAAATCTTTTCATGGATATAATTTCTGAGTTAGCATCAGGAATTGTTGGTTCGATTGGATTAATTTATTCTGCAAATATGGGTGATTCCTTTGCAATGTTTGAAGCTGCACATGGAAGTGCTCCTTCCATTACAGGACAAAATAAAGCTAATCCAACTGCAAGTATACTTGCAGGTGCTTGGATGGCTGAATATCTTGGTGAACCAGATATCAAAAATGCAATATTTTCTGCCACTGAACAGGTAATCAATGAGAACAAAGCAACCACTAGTGATATCGGTGGTAATGCAGGTACAACACAAATGACAGATGCAATAGCTGTATATGCTAAACAAAAACTACGAAGATAATTTAGTTGCCTCAACCAGTATTAATTCTTCAAAAAATAATTTCTTTTTTGCAACAATCCGAGCTTTGAAACCTTTTGATTCGGTATAATCAATCAGTTTTTGAAAATTAGACAGTGATGATGTAACATAGATCAATTTTCCACCTGATATTATACATGATTGAACAGAATCAATAATTTTTTTTGGTATTTCTAACCCATCTTTTCCGCCATCTGTACGAATATCTAATATTTCATCGGTGCTAAGATAGGGTAGGTTACAAATAACAAACTCAAATCTATAATTCAAAGCATCAGCTCCATTACAACATATGATGTTGCTAGAAAACATATTTTGTTTTTTTAATGTAGAAAAACTCAGATCTGTTGCTACTACCAATGGAAAAGATTCCAATAAAAGATCTGCCAAATATCCAGATCCTGTGCCTACATCCAACACTGACTGACCACTAATATTTTTGATATAGTCAGCCAGAAAAAATGTATCCTCCGCTGGAGGATATGGTTCAATCTCTAATAATTTTTTTTGCAATTTTTATGATCTCATCTCCAGATAAATCATCTAACCTTTCCTTAGATGTTGAATTGATTCCAAATTGTTTTAAAACATTTTGAATTGTTTTACGTCTATATGAAAACATTCGATTCACAGTTAGGATTACTGTTTTCGGTACTATCTTTTTTTGTGTCAAAAAAAGTACAACGGAATCTACTTTGGGTATTGGATAAAAATTTGATTTTTTTACATTCATCATAATTTTTGTTTTAAAGCCATAGTTTGTTAGAATTGAGATTGCAGTATGCTCTTTGCTAGAAAGTAATTTATCTGCAAATTCTTTTTGTACCATAATCACGGCACGAGAAAAATTCTTCTGGAGTAACCACTCAATGGATTTTCTACTCTTTGAATAAGGGAGGTTTGAAATAAAAATTGTAAAATTATGATTTGATTTGAACCCATCACCATATTCTAAAATCAGATTTTTTTCATCATGAAATTTTGATTTTGCTGAACTGTGTAGATTTTTATCAATTTCTATAGATATCACTTTATTTGCTTTTTTGCATATGTAAGGAAGTAAAATTCCATGACCAGTGCCTATTTCAAGTACAACATCATTCTTGGTGATTTTTGCTTCAGAAACTATTTGATTTGCGATTGTGTTTGATTTTAAAAAATGCTGTCCGAAGCTTTGACGTTTTTTCATCGTTTAACAAAGAGATTCATTCTTGCTTTTCCAGAAATCTCTTCAAGTATTCTTTTTGATATATTAGTAATCAAATCCTTCAAACCAATACGCTCTTCAAAGTCATCATAACTTTCGAATAACTTTTTTCCTCGTTCGTCAAGAATAAGATTAAGATATGTTTTCCCAATACCTGGAATCAATTCTAACGCATGTACTCTGGGTGTAAGAGGTTGTGCTTTATTGAGATAATCTACAAATCTTTTCTCATTTTCTTTGATTATTAGTTCTACTATTCCTGAAATTTCATTTTGTACTGTAGCAGAGATTTTGGTGTAATCTAATTTACCCAAAACAGATTGAACTTTTGTTCTTCCTTCTTTTCCAATGTATATTTTTTCTCCTATCTCAAATGTTGCATCCTCAATTCCAAGTATTTCTAAAAGTGTTAATCTTTCATCGCCTATTGCAATTATAATATTGCCTGTTCTACCTTTCACTGTGATTGATTTTCCACGTGATTTAAAATCCAAGACATGTGCGTATTCCTCATATCTTCTTGGTTGGGTATTCCCCATGTCCAACTATGTCACCTAAATTATGAAGACTCCTTGATTATTTTGAGTGTTTTTTCTAGAGTTTCAGATAGAATTAATTTTTTCCATCCAAACGTAAAAGAACGTAATTCTGGTAAAGACTCTGGCATAATATTCAAAATTTCTACAGCCTCCTCTTCAGTTAGATTACATTCTTTAATTAGATCTTGCTTCATTTTCTTTGCTATTTTTGGATCAGTCTTGGTAAATTTTGAAACATAATCATATGTCCAACGTTGAATTTGATCTAATGATTCAGTATCAACCTTTTCTAATATTTCTTTGACTTCTGCCAATGATACTAGTTGCTTCTTTTTCACTTCTTCCATAATTATACACCGAATGGTTTAATGTGATCAAATCTAGTGATTAAGGTTTTTGTTTTATTACCAAGTTTGATATCAAGAACAACACTACGCCTACCAACTTTACTTACAGTACCAACCTTTCCGTGATATCTTCTATGTGGGAGTCCTTTATGTTGTCGTGGGTCAATAATCACCAATGCCCTATCTCCATCATGATATTCATGAAGTAAAAATGACACGCCGCGAGGGGCATCCTTTGTCATAATTGATCTAGATTTATGCTTAAATCCATGAGAACGGCCACCTGGCTTTTTAGTAGTCATATCGAATATGAGTCAGAATCCCTTATTTTAATACTTATTCGGTGTTTTCTGGATTTTCTTCAGTCTTACTTTCTACTTCAGTTTTTGGTGTCTCTTCAGTTTTTGGT
>CAZCFF010000027.1:0-2686 GCA_964497885.1 uncultured Candidatus Nitrosopelagicus sp. | reverse complement strand
TCTTCAGTTTTTGGTGCTTTTGTGGTTTTTGTAGGTTTTTTCTTTGTATCTGAATCAGGATCCATGACACCAATTTCACCCAACGCAAAAATAACTTCCTGTTCTGGATGATGTGGACTATCTACCATTCTTGCTATTCGTTTTTTACCTGATTTTTTAAAGTAAATTCTATAGGTACTTGTATGAGCAACTACATTGCCGCCTATTGGACGTGTAGGATCACCAAAGAATGTGTCAGGAGATGACATTACCTGGTTTGTAGCTATAGCAGCACAATTGTATGTCTCCGCAATTCGTACCAATAAATGGACAAATTTGTTTAGTTTCTGTTGTCTATCTGCTAATGTTCCACGTCCTAAATATTCAGATCTGAATAAACCTACAGCAGAATCTGCAATAACTAATTTTATGTTGTTTTCTTGGATTATAGCGCTTGATTCTTCTAGAATAAGTGTTTGATGTGCACTGTTATATGCCCTGGCTACAGTAATATTATCAAGAACTTTTTCTGGGTCCATACCATGTGCTTTTGCGATAGTTACGATTCTTTCTGGTCTGAAAGTATTTTCACTGTCAATATACAATACTCCTCCTCCTAATCCACCTTCTTCTACTGATTTCTGAACAGTTACACACATTGTATGACAGAATTGTGTCTTTCCACATCCAAATTCACCATAAACTTCAGTTAGTGCCTGTGTCTCAACTCCACCATCAAGCAAAAAGTCTAAACATTCTGTACCTGTAGTTATTTTACCAATCTCTTGTCTTCGTTTGTATATTTCTGTTGCAGTGACAAAGTCTTTAGATATCATTCCTCCCTCGACTAGGGCTTGTCTTGCCTTTTCAACAATTGTTGCTGAAGTATCTTTATCCATACCTGTAATTTCTGCTAATTCTACTGGACCACGTACTATTAGATCCATTATGTTATGAACACCTGCATCGCTAAGTTTTCTTGTTGTAACCGGTCCTACTCCTGGTAAACTATCTAATCTTAAATCATCTGTCATACCGTAAGGTACGGTACGAGTACGTTATAAAGGTATTCCTTGATTTTATTTACACAAATGTCAAGATCTGGAAAATAATTAACGGCGTCTTCGTCTTTGACCTGGCTTATTTTGACCAGGAAATCTAGATAAAATAAATCGTTTTTTGAAGTTACTCTTGTTTCTTAGACTAGATGTTGTACCCACACGCTTACGTCCTTCTACCTTAGGTGTTTGACCTCTAACTTTTCCTGCCTTTGTAAGAGAACCGTGAGTTGCCATGATATTTTCTAAAATTCTTTAAATTTATGTATTTGTATATTTGCCTACCAATACTGTGCCTTGATCTTTTCGATAACATGTTCAAACTTGGGACCTCTCTTTCTCGCAAATTTTTCCATTGCACCTAGTGGAATACCACCCAAAGTTCTGGCAAGACCATTAAAGGCAGTTCTCCTAACAGAGCCTTTCTGACCAGTTTTAGTCATAAATTTCTTGATTCCATATTTGAAATTATGCTGCCAAGTCTTATACATCACACCTAGTTGTGTTGGATCATTACCACTACCTATATCATAAAACTCTGATTTCTCAAGCAGTCCTATCGGAACAAATGTCAATGGAGTAGCCGTAAACATAGAATCAGGTTGCTCTTGTTCAAGCTCACTGATTAGCCTAATCGTTTCCCAACCATCCTCAGGCGTTTCATCATTGTCAAGACCCATGATTAATGTGAATGCAGGAATCCAATAATTCTCGTTTAGTGTTTTGACACTTTCCTTAACAACCCAATGCCATTCTTCTGGTTGATATGGTGCCAATTTTCTATCAGCATATTTTTCAATCAGCCTTATGCTTCCAGTCTCAAACCCACATTGAATTCCAGTCATATTGTCTGGGCCTGCGTTAGTTATCTTTGATAAGTTGGGAATTAATCTCTCGTCTGCAATTGCACCAGCCAACGTTCCATGAGTTGGGTTTGTATGTTTAACACCTGTAGACATAATTGCAGTAAATAATTCTTCTAATGCTTCACGGTTTGGTTCCATATTTTTTGTAGTTGTAGGGTCTAAACCATAAACGAAAATATCATCACTATGAACCCATGCTCTGTCCATACCACCTTTCTTGATATTCACTTCAATTTCTTTTTTCACTTTTTCAGGAGAATAATATCTTAATGATCTTAACGTGACATCACAAAACTTACAGCCCCTTCCACAACCACGCATTACCTCTATCATACCATGCATAGATGGCTCAACAATTTCTGGAATGTCATCTAGATCTGGTCTATCCCAAAAGTTGACAAATCTTCCATGATGTGTTTTATCATCGCGTTTAAATTCTTTAATATCAACCTTGAAGTCCTTTCTTTTTCTGAAAGGATCCATATTTTCAAATTGACCACTTGTTAAATAGTTAAAGAAATTACCGGCATGTCCATCTATTTCAGGTGCAATTCCACCTAGTTCACCTTCTAAAATTGCATATAGATCATATTCTCCAATCTTTTCAGGTGCATAATTATATTGCCAAGTACCGGAACCGCCTGCAATGACTTTTGCATTACTACCATTCTTTTTCTTTGCAGCAATTATTCGCCTGTGAAGATCACGACAATAAAACTCATCATAAGACATTTGTCTTCTTCCATATGTGAACGTCATGGTTACAGGTCCCATTCCAAGTGG
>CAZCFF010000026.1:0-12680 GCA_964497885.1 uncultured Candidatus Nitrosopelagicus sp. | reverse complement strand
TGAAAAAAAAGACTGTCTATAAAGGAAAGCCAGTAAGCATTGATGTTTACAATCTTACAATAGAAGGACGAAAAGTTCGTCGTGAGATAATACAACATCCTGGAGCCTCTGCAATTCTTGCATTTGATGAAAAAGGAAAGATCATTCTTGTAAAACAGCATAGATTTCCACATGGATATGTTCTGGAGATTCCGGCTGGCACTTTAGAAAAGGGTGAAACACCAAGGAAATGTGCTCTTAGGGAGATTGAGGAAGAGACTGGCTATAAGGCTAAAAAAATGACCCATTTTCTTACCTATTACCCATCTGTTGGCTATAATCAAGAAGCAATTCACTGCTTTGTAGCTTCTGGGCTGACTAAATCTAAAACCCATCTTGACACGGATGAATTCATTACTGTGAAAAAGATTGATTTGAAAAAGCTGATCAATATGATAAAGAAAGATAAGATCATAGACTCGAAAACGATTTGTGCTGTAATGGTTTATGCTGCACAAAAAAAATTATTTTAATTATTTGTAGCTTGGCTGTATCAGATCCAATATATCAGACCAAGATTTTTCATAATTTTCAATTCCTTGAAGAAGATCTAAGAACGGAAGAATCTCAGTTTCTTTGAGTGCTTTGCCTTTAGGAATTCTTGCATCCTGCATTTTTTTCAAAAGTTTTTTGTGATGTTGAATTGTGGTTATAGCAAGAGTCCTATCATTTGATATAAATGCATCAACTGACTTGGTTTGTATTTCCTCTATATCTTTTGCAATATCATAAATTAAATTGAAATGAGATTTGGCCATTGTCTTAAATTCCATTGATTTTGAGATTGTGTTAGTGATATCAACTATCGTATCACCAGCATTCTCGATTATATTAGCTGCTAATCTATAATCTAAAATATCCATATCTTCCAGATTGAAAGTTGCGGCGAGTCTTTTATCCACAATTGCACTACGAATTAGCCTTACAAGAAGGAAATACTGTCTGTTAATTTCACTGTCACGATCAACCACGGATGCTAGTTGGTCAGGGTTTTGAAGCATACCTAAAACATCAATAAACATTCCTTGAGCAATAGAGCTCATTCTCTTTAGAATTTTTTGTGGGTTTACGGATGACTCGTCAAGTAAAAATTGTGCAGTAATGGTTTTTGCATCCTCATCAATAATTTCAATTGCTACCAGACTTCTCATAGAGGCTCTAATATTTTCCCGATCTTTAATAGAAATTGTAGATTTACCTTTTATTCGAATAAGATCATATCCCAACAAGTATGCACCGGTAATGTTAGCTACAACACTATCTTCTTTCGAAAGTGGGTACAGAATTTCCACCTCTTTTGTGGGTTTTTTACTTTGATGTGTTGTAATAGAGAGATTGTTTTGTGTTGTCTCAATCTCAACCTGTGAACTTTTGTCTAACTTGTTTGCATCAATCCACTCTTTTGGTAATGAAACTAGGATACTGCTTCCAATCCTCTGTAGGCGTCGCGTAAATGTAGTCAATTTATACTAGTTTAAACTATTTAAGCCAAGTATTAATATCTTAAGAGATTTTACGTCTCGATCATGCGTGCAAAAGCATTTTCACCTGCTCATATAACTGGATTTTTCAAGGCAGAGTTGGATGAAAAGGATCCGAATCAGCTTGGTTCTCTAGGAGCTGGATTTTCAATACAGAAGGGAGTAAAGACAACTGTTAATGTCAGATCAAAGACAGAACATGATATCAATAATTATGCAATTAAAGTAAAGGGATTCAATACTGGTGATATCCGTGTATCAGAATATGTTCTGAATGAGTTTCTGTTAGATGGGAAATATTTTGATGTCACACATGAGATTGATGTTCCTGTTGGTTATGGATTTGGTTGTAGTGGAGCAGTTGCATTATCTTTAGCAATTGCATTAAATGATGCACTGAAATATGGATATACAAAAACAAAAGTTGCACAAATTGCACATATGGCGGAGATAAAATGTCAGACTGGCCTTGGCGATGTACTAGCTTCATATCATGGTGGATTTGAGATTAGAACTAAATCAGGTGCGCCTGGAATTGGTGAGGTTCAGAGAATAACTCCGAAGGAAAAGCTAGAAGTAATGATTATCTGCTTTAACCCAATTTCTACTAAAAAATTTCTCAAGGAAAAGATCTCTTTGGTAAATGGTCTTGGAGGTAAAATGGTTAAAAAGCTTGTAGAATCTCAGGATATGAATGAGTTTCAAGACATGTCGATAAAATTTGCACAGTATATTCATGTAATTACTCCAAAGATGAATAAAGTAATCAAAGACCTTCATGATAATGGAATAAAATGTGGGATTGCATTGTTTGGTGAAACCATATTTTCTCTTGTTCCAAAAGATAAGAAACAAAAGGCTTTGGAAATTTTAAAAAAATATGATGACGGCATAATCATCACTTCTGGAATTGACAATTCTGGTGCTAGACTAGAGTAAACAAAAATTGTTGTGATTGTATGAATATTCCTAAATCTCATCCCCGTTTTGTTTCGTTGCAGACCCGTGAAAAACTTGTCAAAGCATTTGATTCTGGCCTTGTTGCAAAAGAAGGGCTTATTGCGCAAGGACGAGGTGAAGCATTTGATTATCTTATTGGTGAAAAGACCTCAAAGAGTGCCAAAAAGGCAATCTCGGCAGCGGCTTATACTCTTCAAAATGCCAAGAATCCTGTAATCTCTGTAAATGGTAATTTTGCCGCCCTTTGCACGCCTGAAATCATCAAATTAAGCCGAATTTTGGGTGCAAAAATAGAGGTAAATCTCTTCTATGGACCTGAAAGTAGAAAGAAGACAATTACCAGATTTTTACAAAAATCTGGAGCAAAAGAAATTCTCGGAATAAATCCAAAATCTGCAAGAAAACTAAAGGGCATAGACAGTGCAAGAAGAATAGTAGACAAGGATGGAATTTTTTCAGCTGATGTTGTTCTTGTTCCTTTAGAAGACGGAGATAGAACAATTGCGTTAAAGAAATCAAAAAAGAAAGTCATTACATTTGATCTTAATCCATTATCACGAACTGCACAAACAGCAGATGTTACAATTGTTGATAATGTAACGCGTGCAATGAAATTGCTTGTTAAAGATTGCAAAAAGAAAAAGGCAAAACCAAGATATAACAATAAGAAAGTTTTGGCAGATTCGATCTCTGAAATTAAGAAAAATTTGAAAAGGAGGGCTAAACTTGCATAAGACCATAGATGAGATTGTTCGAAAGAAAAATGTACAAAAGATTACGGTTGTTACAAGCTATGATTATACAATGGCTACATTATGTGACCAAGTGGATATACTTCTGGTAGGAGATAGTGCCGGAATGGTCATGCTTGGATATGAAAATACTGCACCTGTAACCATGGATCAGATGTGTATGTTTACTGAGGGAGTTAGTAATGGAAGAAAAAATGCACTAATTGTTGCAGATCTGCCAAACAAGTCATATGAGAATGAGGTTGATGCTATTGCAAATTCTCAACGACTAATCAAGGCTGGAGCTGATGCCGTAAAACTAGAAGGAAGGATGCCTGAAATAATCAAAGCAATTGTACAAGCTGGTATTCCAGTTATGGGACATCTTGGTCTGTTACCACAAACAGCAACAAAGTATAGTGTGCAGGGAAAAACAGAATCAGATGTAGAAAGTTTACTTGATGATGCAAAAGCGTTGGAAGAAGCAGGTGTATTCAGTCTAGTATTAGAGATGGTTACTTCTGAAGCTACAAAGAAGGTTACGAAGATGCTTTCTATTCCAACAATTGGTATTGGCTGTGGGCAATATTGCGATGGACAGGTTTTGGTAATACATGATATGCTTGGGCTTTTTGAGAAATTAAAGCCAAAATTTGTTAAGAGATATCTATCTCTATCAGAAGAGATCAAAAAATCCATTTCTCAATACGTAAAAGATGTAGAAAATGGTACATTTCCATCTGATGAACATTCTTTTCATATGGAGATGCAGTCATGACTAATCATCCATCATTAGATATTGTAGAAAGTTATGGTACTGAATTATCTGGAAAGAAAATAGTCTTGTGTGTGGCTGGCTCGGTTGCCGCCTACAAATCAATAGAACTTGCAAGATTGTTGATGCGTCATGGTGCAATTGTCAAATGTGTAATGAGTAACGCAAGTACAAAACTAATCAAACCAGATTACATGAAATGGGCTACTGGTAACAATGTAATAACTAAACTAACTGGAAATATGGAGCATATTGATCTTGCCGATTACAAAAGATCTGATCTAATTATTGTATACCCATCAACTGCAAACACTTTGGGTAAGCTCGCAAATGGTATAGATGATACACCAATTTCTACGGTTCTTACTGTTGCCTTCGGTTCTAAAATTCCAATATTGATGGGATTAGCAATGCATGCATCGATGTATGAAAATATGGCAGTTCGCAAGAACATGCAGTTTTTGAGAAAGAAGGTTGATTTTGTATCTCCGCAAATGATTGAAGGAAAGGCAAAGGCACCAGAACCAGAGGATGTACTGGAATTTGTTTTGACCAAGTTTGGACAATCAAAAAAGCTGAAAGGAAAGAAGATTTTGATGACGGCAGGCCCTACAGTTGAGAAGATTGATCCTGTCCGTGTAATGACAAACATCAGTACTGGAAAGACAGGAACTTTATTGGCTTCTGAACTAGTCTCAGCTGGTGCCAAGGTAACTCTAGTTTATGGACCTGGAACCGCTGAACCCCCAAAAGGTGCCAAAATAATTCATGTAACCACAGTTTCAGAGATGTTTAGTACTGTCAAAAAAGAACTTAGAAAGAAATTTGACGTTGTGATATTAGCTGCTGCCGTATCTGACTTTATCCCAAAAAACTCAAACTCTAAGATCAAAAGTAATAGGAACACTAGCATCAAACTCACCAGAGCCCCAAAGATCATAGATCACATCAAAAAGATCCATAAGGGAATTCTCATCGGTTTTAAAGCTGAAGCCAATGTATCAAAAAAAGAGCTTGTTTCTCGAGCAAGAAAAAAACTGAGGGAATCTAATGCTGATCTAATGATAGCCAATGATATTGGTTCTGGATACAACAACTCCGACTATAACGAAGTTTTTCTGGTAGACTCGAAGAATGTGGTTAAGACTGGTCGCAAAACCAAGGCTAAGATCGTAAAAATTATCCGAAAAAATATTGAGAAAAATCTCTAGTGGTCCTAGTTAGATAACCAAAAGTGTTTTCAAATTATAATCAAGTCTTTCGTAAACTTGTGCATGACGTCTGCTCTACTCTTTACTATTAACGAGTCTTCTATTCGAACACCAAATTTTTTTGGAATATAGATTCCAGGTTCAACAGTAATAGCCATATTTTTTTTCATCTTTTCTTTGTTTTTACCAGAAATGTTAGGATTTTCATGAACATCTAGTCCGATTCCATGACCGGTGGAATGAATGAAGTGTGATCCATAATTATATTCTGTTATAATTTTTCTGCATGCATCATCCACAGATCCACAAGTCCTTCCAGGTTTCACAGCTTTTAATCCAGCCTTTTGAGATTCCTTTACAATTTCATAGACAGTTACTGCTTCCTTAGAGATTGAACCGAGTCCAAATGTTCTAGTTGCATCAGAAACATATCCCTTATATCTCAAAGTCAAATCTATCGTAATCATATCGCCGTTTGTAAATTTCCTTTTCGTAACTTGTGCATGTGGAAGTGAAGAATTTGGACCGCTAGCTATTATCAATGGATTTAAGGTTGAACGATAACCAGTATCAAATAGGTCATTTGCGTTTGCAAATGACATCAAAGTTGTCTGTAGTTCAGATTCTCTTTTGCCTTTTTCGATGGTTTTTGTGCATAGTTCAAACATTTTATCTATTACAGAAGATGTTTTTTTCAGTATACGTATTTCTTCAGAATCTTTGATTAGACGTGCATTGTAAAAAGGAATAGAAGATTGCTTTATTTTTGGAATTGATTTTTTTAATGATTGCATTGTTGAGTAGTTCTGACAATCAGTACAGATTTTTTTCTTCTTCACAATACTAGATAATATATCTCCAGGATAACCTCTTGGTGAAGTTATGATATTACAATCAACTGAATCTTCTTTTGCTCTTTGTGCCTCTAATTCAGGAGCGATAATTGTAGTCTTTCCACCCTTTTCTAATATACCAATTGCCTCACCCCAGAATCCTGTCATATAGAAGAGATTTTCAGGCTCAAATGCGACAAGAACATCGCAATCAATAGAATTACATTGTTTTTCCAATATTTTTCTGCGTATCTTCATCGTTCAAAGAAATGTTTTTGTGAATTTATGTATGTTGCAAAGTTTGTATATGCAGATTCCTTGTTAGTTTTATGACAGAAAAGCAAGAAAAAAAGAAAGTTGTTGCACTACTTTCTGGTGGATTAGATAGTACACTGGCTGTAAAAACAATACAAAAACAGGGGTTTGAAGTTTCAGCAGTAGCGATCAAGACACCATTTTGTGATTTTGATTGTGGTAGAGGCTGTGGTTTTGAGATTAGAGAAAGGGCAGACAATCTAGGAGTTGATCTAAAAACAGTTTATCTTGGAGATGAATATGTGGAGATGTTAAAAAATCCAAAACATGGTTATGGATCTGGAATGAATCCATGTATTGACTGTAGAGCAATGATGTTTGAAGCTGGTAAGAAACATATGGAAGAGATCGGTGCGGAGTTTATTATTTCAGGTGAAGTACTTGGACAAAGACCAATGAGTCAGTTCGCACCTGCATTGAAAAAAATTGAAAAGTTATCAGGTTTAGAAGGAAAAATTGTTAGACCATTATCAGCAGCGTTGTTACCTGCCACTGATCCAGAAAAGAATGGTCTGATAAAAAGAAAAGATCTTGGTATGATCAGAGGTCGTTCCAGAAAAGAACAACTTAGAATGGCAAAAGACTTTGGTATTGAAGATCCACCAAACGCTGGTGGTGGCTGTCTCTTGACAGATCCTGCATTCTCATTAAGAGCTCAGGATTTGTTTAGACATATTGAAACTCCAACAACAAACGATATTGATCTGTTAAAGATTGGAAGACATTTTAGATTAGATGAAAACACAAAGCTAATTGTTGGAAGAAATAAAGATGAAAATGAAATGATCAGTGCACTAGCATTACCTAATGATATCTTGCTTGAAGCTAAGGAACATGTTGGACCAATTGTTATGTTAAGAGGACAAACTGTAGACAAACATATAGAATTTTCAGCTAGTATTACACTGCGCTATTCTGATGCACCAAAAAATAAGACGGGTATTGTTACTGTTCACAAAAATGAAGATGTAGAAGTAACGGTAAAATCTGCCGAAGAATCCTCATATACAAAACTCAGGATTTAGATAACAAATAGATGTTTACTCGTAAAAAATTAGAAAGACTTTTTGGGGGAATTGATTACAAAATAGCTGATGCAAAAACAGGCAAATCCAACATATCTCAAAGCGATAACAATTAGGGATCCTAGCGATATACACTCAATTAAAGAGGATATCAAAAAAGGTATGATTCTAATTCTCCGGGTTACACCATTAGCACAAAAGGATGTTGAAAAACTCAGAAAAGTTGTAGAAGAACTTTATGTAATTGCAAGAGATTCGAATGCTGATATTGCTCGTCTTGGTGAAGAGAGAATTATAGTGACACCAACTGGTGTAAAAATTTGGAAGCCTGATTATAGTCTAAAATAATCTTATTGCTTCCTGTATTTGTGGATAATGTGATGCAACTCTATACATACGACGTATTGATGCAGACAGATTTTCTGATTTTTTCTTTTCTCCGTGATTCACAAGTACGCGTCTTAGTTTAGGTCTGAGTCTTTGAACAAAAGACATAAGCTGGTTGTAATCACTGTGTCCACTAAATCCATCAAGCCTTTCTATACCACAATTTATAGTAATAACTTCAACCTTTCCTTCTTTTCCCAATATGGATACCTGTCTTGATCCATCTAATACTCTTCGTCCAAGTGTACCATTAACTTGATAGGAGACAAACAATATTTTATTTTGTTTATGAGGAGCAATATTCTTGAAATATTCAAGAACTGGACCGCCTTCTAACATACCAGAAGTTGCTATTATAATACAAGGTGATCCATCTCTCAGTGGTTCTTCTCTACCGTCAGCATGCTCTATGTTTGTAAAATATTCTGAATCAAATGGGTTATCATCTGTTTCTAGAATCTTCTTTTTTAGTTCTCTAGCAAGATACTCTGGAAACGCTTCGTGAATTGAAGTAGCTTCTTGAATCATTCCTTCCATGAATACTGGAGCTTCTGTCAATTCACCAGATTTCATATATTGATCTATAACCATCATCAATTCTTGTGCCCTACCAACTGCTGGAATTGGAATGAGAACCTTTCCTCCATCTTTTAAAACTGTATTTACTGCTGAGATAAATGCAGATTCTACTTCCTGTCTTGTGGGTTGTATATCTTCCTTCAAACCATATGTACTTTCGATAAGAAGGGTTTCTACGCGTGGGTAATTTGTATGAGCACTTTCTAGAAGCATGCTTTTAGCATATTTGATATCACCCGTGTATACAAAATTATGATCACCGTTCCCAATATGAAAATGGCAGGTAGCTGAGCCTAGAATATGCCCAGCGTTAGATAGTACTAATTTGATGTCAGGTGATATATCAGTTACACTTCCATAAGGTAGTGTAATTGTCTGTCGCATTATTTGATGAACATCTCTTTCAGAATACATGGGCATCCTTCCTTGTGCAGTTGCAACTTTGATTGCATCGAGTTGAATCAGATTCATCATAGGCAATGTAGGTTCTGTACAATAAATTGGTCCACGATAACCATATTTGAGTAATACAGGCAAAAATCCTGTATGGTCAAGATGTGCATGACCTATAACAATAGCATCGAGTTCATCAAGTGTTATGTTAGCCCAATCAAGTCTAGGAAAGGCATCATATGCATGACGTGCGCCTGGATTAACCCCACAATCAATCAATATTTTACTATCATTTGTGGTTAACAACATACATGATCTTCCTACCTGCCCAAAACCACCTAATGTTAGTAATGATACCTCAGATTTCTGTATTAAACGATCTCTAAAAATTTGTTCGCCTATTCCCTTCAGATGTTTTGCTCTATCAGACGAGGAGACTTTAAGCTGATAATTTATAGCTTGAATTGTATTTGATGCCTTGTTTGTGGATTTCCTTACACGTAATTTCCAGCCAGTTTTTTCAGATATTTCTGCATGGTTAAATTCTTCTTTATTTCTTTGGCAAAGCCAAGGACGTTTTACTTCTATTGAAACTTCCCCAGTAGCAGTATCAAAAAATGTTCCTTTTAGATCTGCATCTTTTGGTACACTTTCATTAAGAATTTTTCTAACATCTTCTTCATTTTTTCTAATTGATTCGTCTGTTCTGATAACAATCCGTTTTTTTATTACATTGACTAGATTTGCAATTATATCGTTATTTTCTATCAAATATTTTGGAGTTTTTGTATAAAGTGCAATTCTAGGACCTTCAAAATTAATTTTTGTTACTACCGCTTCTTTGGGTAAACTTTGCAGTATGGTTGCCATGAAATTTTGGCCGTTAGATAATTCCTGTTGCTGTTTTTTTTGCATTTAATCACTAAAGTGAGATAATAGATTTTTTTTGTTCGTTGGTCAAAAGTTGGAATCCGTTCTTATCAATTGTTGCTACATTGATTCCATCACCAGTTCCAATATTTCTTACAATTGCAGCTTTAACTGCGCGGAGAGCTATCTTCTTAGCATCTTCAACTGTAAGATCATCACGATATTCATCTTCTAAAAGACCATATGCAACAGGTGAACCACTTCCAGTTGTTACATAGGATTTTTGTTCTACAGAACCAAACATATCAATATTGAAAAGTGATGGTCCTTCATCATCATAACCACCTAACAAAATGTCAGCCATAAATGGATATCCTCTATTTTGATGGAAAACGAGAGAACAAAGTCTTGCTAACGATTTTATTGGAATATTTTTGTTATTTTGAATCACGTGTATGTTTGCATGATACCTCAAAATATCAGTTAGATTTTGTGCATCTGCAACTCCTCCTGCTAATGTCAAACCAACATGATCATAGATTTTTTGAATTTTCATTGTGTTATTATTTGCAATAAAGTATCCTGCACTTGCCCTCATATCAGCACATAAAACAACACCATCTGATGCTTTGATTCCTACAGTGGTCGTGCCATGTAATATTTTTTCTTCAATGTTTGCCGTCATAAATAATACCTCTAATGAGATATTTCGAGTTATTTGCACCCTTTTAAATAACTTTTTGTTTGTAGACAAAATGATAAAAAGTGCAAAAAACGAAAAAATCTATGCGATCACATAAAATGGAATTGCCACGACTGATTGTTGTTGGGGAAAAAAATATCAATGATATAGGAAGTTTTCTAAAATCACTAAAAAATATAAAAAAAGTTTCTTTGGTATCAGGAAACAATGTTAAAAAGATAGTTCAAAAAAAGATTGAAAGTTCTTTATCTGCATCTAAAATTCAAACGGTTTGGCATTTAGCTAAAACCAATGATAAAAAATCAATTCAGAAAATAGAACTAAATGTGCGTAAAAGTAAAAGTGAATTAATTGTGGGTGTTGGTGGTGGTCGTTCTGTCGATATAGCTAAAATAATAGGATTTAATCTTGATTTACCATTTGTCAGTATACCAACATCTGCGTCACATGATGGTATTGCAAGTCCTTTTGTTTCTATTAAAGGCAATAAACCACACTCAGTAGTTGCTACTGCACCGCTTGGAGTTTTTGTAGATGTAGATATTATCAAAAAAGCACCAAAAAAACTACTTGCAAGCGGATGTGGTGATCTTATAGCAAAAATTACAGCTGTACGAGACTGGCAGCTTGGACACGATAAAACTGGCGAGTATTATGGAAGATATTCTGCAGATCTAGCGTTAATGAGTGCAAAAATTTTGATGGAGAATTCTAGCAGGTTTTCAAAAAAAGGGCTGGATGTAAGAGAAGTTGTTGAGGCATTAATCAGTGCAGGTGTTGCATCGTGTATAGCTGGTAGCAGTCGACCTTGTTCTGGTGCAGAGCATTTGTTTTCCCACGCAGTTGATAAATTAGAACCTGGGATTGGACTTCACGGTGAAAAATGTGGTATTGGTGCAATTATGATTGCAAAACTACAAGGTCAGGATTGGAAAAAAATTATTAAGACTTTGAAAAGTATAGGTGCCCCTACAACTGCAAAAGAAATTGGTTTAAAATCTGAAGTTCTTGCAAAAGCATTAACTATTGCACAATCCTTAAGGCCAGAAAGATATACTATACTCAAAGAAGTAAATATGAATGAAAGTAAAGCAATCAAGCTTGCTAAAAGTACAAAAGTCCTATAATTTTCTATTTTTTATTATCTTTTATTTTTGATTCTTGCTTTGTTTCTTTCTTGGTTGTTGGTCTTTCATATGTCTCTGTAAAGGTAATTTTTTCTAATCCAGGAACAAATTTGAATAAATCCATTTGTGTAAGATGTTTTATTATAGGTAAACTTTCAGCGCGAAATATTTCTTGTGGGATTATGATGTCAAGAGTTTTATCCTTTTTATTGAAAATGATTTTTTCGTCTTCTATAGGAAGGTTTTTCTTTAAAATCCCTGTTATTTGGTCCTCATCAGATTTTAATTCTTTGATAACATTAATGTCATACAGAATTGTTTTTCCCGCAAATCTATGATTATAATCAATTTTAATTCTGCCAGAGCCAATAAATCTTACAATTCCTTTTTTATTATCTACCTCAATTGTATCCCCAATTGAAACTTTTTCGGCATCTTCACCAAGTTTACGCAATGGAATCATTCTAACTTTGCCAGAATCTCGTTCTCCAAATCCTTTATCAGGAGATACTTCAACCGTCTTCTTATCTCCTACTGAAGCGTTTTCTAGTGCTTCATCTAATCCTTTGATTACCCATGATTCTCCTACTGCAATAAGTTTTGGTTGATATTTTATGTTAGGATCATGGAAAGAATGTTTTTTTGCTTCTTCCTCAATGGTTGTTTCAAATACCTCGGAGGTATCCTTTACTTTAGAAGTATAATCGATCAAAATTAATGAGCCTTTATTGAAAGTCATTGTATACTGCGTTTTTGAATTTCCTTATATAAGTTAACGTGGATTAAAGAGCTTTTAATTTTTCTTCAGCAATTCCAAGTCCAGCTTTTGCATCCACTTTGTAACCCATCATGTCTAATGTGGACGCAATAGAAGAAATGGTTCTCATAACATGGTATCGTTGAACTTCTCCCATACATCCAACTCGAAAAACTTTTCCTTTGAGATTTCCAAATCCACCTGCTACAAGAACTCTGAATTTCTCTGCTAGAGTGTTTCGAAATGTTTTGTCCTCCAAGCCTTCAAGATAATTAAGTGCAATAACTACAGTAGATCGAGAATCTTCTTTTGCAAATGGTGTCAATCCTATTGCTGAAAGTCCAGAGTATAATGCATCAGAACATATTCTGTGACGTTGAATTCTTTTTTCCATTCCTTCTTCTAACATCATCCTCATTGCTTCTCTGTACGCATAAAGAATGGGTAATGCTGGAGTAAACGGAGTGTGTTTAGCCTCCTCATAATATTTGAAA
>CAZCFF010000025.1:0-13250 GCA_964497885.1 uncultured Candidatus Nitrosopelagicus sp. | reverse complement strand
CAGTTACAATCATGTTACATGTTAATGCAAAACCTAAGAAAATTTTGTGAGTGCCGTTACCAAATCTTGCTCTGATAATTTCTAAGAAAGTGTGAGCGTTTGGTGCCTTTCGTTTGAGTTCAATGGCCAAAATTCCGAATAAAAGAACCTGAATTGTTGCTCCTGATGCATACCAAAATGGTCCGCTTATACCATAAAGATACGCTACCGTCGAAGATTGAAGCAGTGTTGCTGCCCAAGTCCATGCAGATACGATTGCTGCTGCAGTTAAACCGGTTTTAATAATTCTGCCAGCAGTGTTAAACCATTCTGAGTTTTGAACGTGACCTAGATATTTTTCCTCAAATTTAATTTCAGCCGAAATTACGCCTGCAAATATTGCACCTAGACCTACAACGATAAACCAGCCTATTGACTCATCTAAAACCTCACCGAGTCTAAATTCACCAGCGCCAGCTCCTATATCACCTGCTGCTTCTGCATCAGGAACTAGAGCAAATATGGTTGCTATAACTAGCATACTACCCAAAAGTAGCACTGGTGTACGTTTCAACAAAAATACAACAAATTAGATGTATATAACTATAGTGCCAACAATCAATTTATTAACCACTAGGATGTTACTCAAAAAAAAAATTTTTTGGCACTAGATTTTTTTTTGGCACTAGATTTTTTTTTTGGCACTAGATTTTTTTAATTTCTGGGATCTTGTTATTTCCAATGTCAAATCCATCTCGTCTAAGATATTTGAGTGTCAATTTGTAAACTAATTCATCATGTTCTACCTTCTCCAATAGCTCAGACCAAAGTAATTTACCTTTCAATTCAATTTCAGGTTTCAATTCTGCTGTAAAATTCTCAGCCATTTCCTTACATTCTTCATATGTCTTACCGTGCCTATATGCAGTATGTCTCGAACAACTATCCACATGTTTAATCATATTCACTAATCTAAAAACCATTACCAAATATACTAGTCAAGTTTTAAAATGGGAATTTTGCAAGGAATTTATGGAATTAGAAGCTGATGATATGAAAGTTTTAGGTGCTATTGTGGGAGGCGGAAAAACAATCAAGCACATAAAGCAAACAAGTAGACTTGATAAAAAAGAGATAGAAAAAATTTTAGAATTTTTGGACCGCTCTGAATTCATCAGTGCAGTTGAAGGAAAAGGGATGTGGGGGCAAACACAATTTTACTTTGCACCTACTGATGATGGCTCAAAAAAGGTTGATGAGTATATAGAATATTTAAAGAATGAATGGAAAAAAATCATTGAATTTGCAACTGATGGTAAAAGAGAACAACTTGATGATTATATGGCTCAGCACAAATTTCTTGTAAATATGATGCTGTATTTTAAAATCGTCAATCTGCCTGCTCTGGGAAGACTGAATCTAAGATTCCTTATTGAAGGGAAACATCTTTGCTATAAATGTAAAAAAGAGTTAGGAAGATTTGCTCTAAAATTTTCAGTTTCAGATTGTAGAAAACGTGGATTAAAAATGCCAAAAGGATTAACAACACATGATGATTTATGTGCAGATTGTTTTGATGGACTGGCAGTACGTTAATCTTTTTTCTTAGTTCTTCGTTTTTTGATAATTCTAAAACCTAATCTACCAATTAGCATGATTACAACTATAATTATTGCATATATCCAAACATCGATAACATCTTGATCTTCTTGCTCTCTTTCATCCAGTGGTTTTTGTTCCAATGGTCCTGATTCAAACTGTATTTCAGCAAATACAGGAGATAATACAACACTAAATATTAATAAAAAAAATAATGAATGCAGAATCAGTTTTTTGTACATATTCCTAATCTTGTTTACTACAAAGCTCGGTCAAAACACCATTTAATGATTTTGGGTGTATGAATGTGACTTTGGTTCCTGCAGAACCAGGTCTAATTTTTCCTAAAAACTGTATCCCACACCCTTCCATCCTAGTCACTTCATCCTCTATATTTTTGGTTTCAAGTGCTATATGATGTAAACCGTTTCCACGCTTCTCTAAAAATTTCTTAATTGGACTTGAATCTGTTGTTGGCTCCATTAATTCTATATTGGCATTTTCCAGATGGAGTATTGCAACTTTTACTCCTTCTGATTCAACAGTTTCAAACTCGACCTCTTTCACATCTAATGCTTCTTGGTATGTTTTGGTCGATTCCTCCACGTTATTCACCACAATTGCAATATGATCAATTTTCATCTCAAAACACCTCTCTTGGTCTATATTGCCCAAAAACTTCCCTGAATGTGTTACTAATTTCTCCTGTTGTGGCATATGCTTGCACTGCATCCACGATAAATGGCATCAAATTTTTATCAGATTCAGCTGCCTTTTGCATTTTTGATAAGGCATATTGTGTTTTTTTATCATCACGTGATTTACGAAGAGATTTTATTGATTTTTCCTGTTTCCTTCCCAAGGAATCAGTTATTCTCAGCAGGTCCTGTTTTTTGTCAGATTTGTCATCAAATTTGTTGACACCAACAAGTATACGTTCATTATTATCAACTTCCTTTTTGAGTCTATATGCATTCTGTCTAATCTCAGATTGGAAAAATCCCTTTTCTATAGCTTTTAGTGCACCTCCCATTTTGTCAATCTTTTTGAGATAAGCCCATGTTTTCTCTTCAATCTCATCACAAAGTGATTCCATATAGTAAGATCCCGCTAATGGATCCACCGTTTTGGTAACTCCACTTTCAAAACCAATAATTTGTTGAGTTCGTAATGCAATCTTTGCAGCCTCTTGTGTTGGAAGTGCCAATGCTTCATCCTTTGAATTGGTATGCAAAGATTGTGTGCCACCAACAACTGCCGCCATTGCTTGTATAGCAACACGAACAATATTATTATCAGGCTGTTGAGCTGTTAATGATTCTCCACTTGTTTGGGTATGAAATCTTAGATGCAAGGACTTGGGGTCTTTGGCATGAAACCTTTCTTTTAGTATTTTCGCATAAACTTTTCGTGCAACTCTAAACTTTGCAACTTCTTCAAAAAATTCTATTGTACAACAAAAGAAAAATGAAAGTCTTGGTGCAAAATCATCAATCTTTAGCCCTCTATCTATACATGTTTGAATATATTCAATTGCATTTGCAATGGTAAATGCAATTTCTTGAATAGCGGTTGATCCTGCCTCACGCATATGATATCCTGAGATTGAGATTGGATACCATTGTGGTACATTCTTTGCGCAGTAACCAATCATATCGCCTATTAATCTCATTGATGGCTCTGGAGGGTAAATGTAGGTATTTCTAGCGACATACTCTTTCAATATATCATTTTGAGTTGTGCCTCTTAGTTCTTTAGTTGAAATCCCTTGTGATTTTCCGACGGCGATATAATATGCTAGAAGTGTTGATGCAGTTGCATTTATCGTCATTGAAGTGGATACTTTCCCTAAATTGATTTTGTTGAATGCAGTTTGCATATCTTTTAATGATGCAATTGACACACCAACTTTCCCAATCTCGCCTTCAGCCTGGGGTGAATCTGGATCATAACCAATCTGCGTAGGTAAATCAAAAGCCATAGAAAGACCAGTTTGTCCATTTTCTAGCATGAATCTATAACGCTTGTTGGTTTGTACAGCATCTCCAAATCCAGAATATTGACGCATGGTCCATAATCTATCACGATACATTCCAGGATGAATTCCTCGTGTGAATGGGTATTTCCCTGGTTCCTCTTTTTTGGGTTTTTTTGCTGAGTTATAATAAACTGGTTTTACTGGGATGTTAGAATCAGTTACAAATTGCTTTGATTTTGTTTTCTCTTTTGCCATTATCATCACTTTAGTATATTCTTTGATATATTTTCAGCAGCCTCAAATGGATCAATTTTTTTTTCATGAACTTTTTTGAGATATGTCGAATAGGTTTTATTTGAATGTAATACTGATGAAATCTTTTCATTGATACTATCCAAAATTATATCATCAAGTTCCTTGGAAAGTCTTTGTTTTTCTGACACTTTTTTTTCTTTTTTCTTTTTCACTATTAATATTTTTAATTCTTTGATAAATTCAGAAATTCCCTTTCCTGTCTTAGATGATGCTTTTAGAATTGCTGGATTTTTTTCTACACTTCCAATAAAATCTTGAACTGATTGAAATAACTGTGATGCGCCGTCAAGGTCACTTTTATGCACAATGTAAATATCCCCGATTTCAGTTAT
Organism: uncultured Candidatus Nitrosopelagicus sp.; assembly: GCA_964497885.1. Classification (GTDB taxonomy): domain Archaea; phylum Thermoproteota; class Nitrososphaeria; order Nitrososphaerales; family Nitrosopumilaceae; genus Nitrosopelagicus. The sequence continues at coordinate 9,047 of CAZCFF010000025.1, read as the reverse complement.
TCCAGCCTTTATGGTTTGTATACTATCACCAGTATGTGGATTAAACACTACCACTATAATATCTGCAATATGAGAAATTTCTATTTCTGTTTGACCAGCACCAACACTTTCTATTATTATTGGATTAAATCCAGCATACTCTAACACTCGTATACTGTTTCTTACTGATCTAGAAATTGCTCCAGTTGCACCTCTTGATGCAATACTTCTAATATATGTCCCAGAATCTGTTGATTCCATCATTCGTACTCTATCACCAAGAATTGCGCCTCCAGACACATGACTAGTAGGATCAATTGCTAATACGGCTGGATTCATACCTAGTTTTTTCAACCGAATTGATGTTTTATCAATCAATGATGATTTCCCAGCACCAGCAGCACCCGTAATGCCGATTACGATAGATTTACCTGAATATTTGAATATTTTTTTGAGTAATTTTTTTGATTCATTTCTGTCATTTTCAAAAATAGAAATTGCCTTTGCAATAGCCCCACGTTTTGCTTTTTTCAAATCAGAAGTAATGTCCAAGTGTAGTTATCTTTTGTTTCTGCAATAAATATTGGTTTGTACTAAAATACTCAGGAATTTGCCTCAATATCTTCCTCAAGGTCTATACCAAGGTCATCCCACCATTGACCAGATTCCTTTTCCATTTACAAATTTAGGCGTGATGATATATAGATCTATTCATTTCTAAGTTTTCATATAAACAATCTTAGATTTTGGTTCGCCCTGTTCATGAATTTCAATTTTTAAACCAATTTTCCCAAATTGACTATGATCTATAGAAAATGTCACTGGCATTGTTGCCCAACCATATTTTGGTGGTGAAGTAATTTGAACAGTTTCTGTAAATGATTGCTGTAAAAATTCTCTATGAAATGTTTCATCCATACCTAAAATCTCAATTATAACAGACTCAGTTTTTTCTGATACATCAACATATGTAATTTCAATGATATTATTTTCTGGCTTGTACAAAGCATCCACAGAAATTGTTTGTGATATCATAGATTCATCAACTGGTGCATTAGATACCACAAAAACTATAATGATTACTGAAATTGAGAATATACTGATGGCTAATTTTTTAATCATAGTTATATGAATTCTTTTTTAATCTGTCGCAAAAATTTGGATCTAATTCTAACTCTTTCTAATGTTTGTTCCAATATACGTTCAGTTCCTGGCATTGGATTTCTCTTAAAAAAAGTACGTACTTCCTTTTCCTGTTTATCCTCAACTACTCCACCAATACTTGCAACAATCCTATTGGCTAATGGATTTCCCACTCCAAATTTTTTCACAAGATTCTTCCAATATTTTCTTAACCATGGCCACAGAATTTCTTTTCCGTAAACATTAGATGCTATATTCATAATTGGTACACGGATATTTTGTGAACGTACATCTGGTGTTAAAGCAAAGTTCAAGGTTTTTGTAAGAAGATTGGTCTGCCTGAAACTACACAATGCAGTCAGAAATCGCATTTTTTCTTCCTGGAGAACGGCTTTCTTATAAAGTGATGTTAATTTGCTATGAGTTTTCTGATCTCCTTGCCATGCTGTCAAGATAAAAACTGGTTCTTGTAAATCAGCATCCAGTGAATTTTTGTTTTTGATAAATTTATTAAAACGCCTTTTAGATTCGTTTAGTATTTCTTCATCACCTAGTTTTCCAAGTGCAATTATTACAAAACTACGTAATAATGAATCAGTATGTTTTTCATGTTTCTTAGAATCCCACCCCAAATGATCAAATATACTTCCCAAAAACTGTAAGGCATAGGCACGAATTTCGTCAGAAAATTTTTCATTTATTGTAAGATTATATAGATAGTAGAGGTTGTGTGCCACGTTTAGCAAGGTAATATAATCATCTTCATCATGATATGATGTAGTAAAATCAAGATATTCTTGAAGTTGTTTTACACCGGTTACACATTGTGAAAACAAATCATTTTGTAAACTCCATCGATCAACATGATTCAATATTTTTTCATCTACTAATAATGATAGATTTGCTAAAGTGTATGTATCATATTCTACTCGATAAAATCCATATCTGCCGGAATTTATTATGAAGTTTGAATCAGTATTTTTTAATGATATTTTCTTTTGTTGAGATTTTAACAGTATAGAATTCTTATGGTTTCCTTCATCAATAGTAATGGGAATCTCCCATTCATTTTTTGAGGATTTACTACCGTCCGCTAGGAATCGTTTTTGTGATAATATAACATGTGAATTTTCTCTTTTAGCAGTAACAATAGGATAGCCAATTTTGTTTATCCATGATTTCATCATCGGTTTAACAGGTTTGTGTGCAATACTTCCAATTGATTTCCATAAATCTTGTCCTTCAGCATTTGAATATCTATATTTTGTAAGATAATGTTTCAATCCTTTTCGAAAGTTTTCAATACCAACATAATTTTCAAGCATGCGTAAAACACAGCCGCCCTTGTCATAACTAATTACATCAAAGATCTCCCTAATTTGTGCAGGGTGCTTTACATCTACGTTAATTGGATGAGAACTCTTCAATGCATCCAAACTCATAGCTTGTAACATTGCATCCTCCAAAAATTGGTTCCAAAGATCCCATTCTGGATAAAATTTATCAACAATTTTCGTTGCCATAAATGTTGCAAAACTTTCATTTAACCAAAGATCATTCCACCATTTCATTGTGACAAGATTACCAAACCATTGATGCGCTAATTCATGTGATATTACTTCAGCAATGTACTGCTTTGTCTTCGTTGAGGATGTCTTTGGATCATAAAGTAAAATCGCCTCTCTAAATGTAATAGCACCCCAATTCTCCATTGCACCAGCAGCAAAATCAGGAATTGCAATCATATCGAGTTTGGGAAGTGGGTATTTTATTCCAAAATATTTTTCATATTCAGCAAGGAATTTTTTTGTGAATTCTAATGAAAGTTTTCCTTTATTCTTATTGCCCTTCGTGGTAACAATTCTGAGTTTTATATCACGTAATTTTCCATGCAAGTACTCGAATTCACCCACACCTAGATAGAGAAGGTATGTTGACATTATTGGGGTTCGTTGAAACTCGTACAAAAATTTAGAATCGACAGTCTTCTTAGATAATACAGGCATATTTGAAATTGCATCGAGATGTTTATCGACCAATAATGAAACATCAAAAGTAGATTTAACAGATGGCTCATCCCAACATGGAAATGCTCTTCTAGCATCAGCAGCCTCAAATTGTGTTGTTGCAAGATATTTTGTTTTTCCGTCTTGATCCTTATACTGGCTTTTATAAAATCCCAAAAGTCTGTCGTTTAAAATCCCAGTAAATTCAATACACAATTTTATTTTTCCCTTGATTTTTTTGGCAAGTTTTATCGTCAGTTTTTCATTTTTCTTATTTAATGATGTAGTTACAGTGATGGTTTTTTTACCCTGTATTACATGAGATTTCTTTATTTTTAGCTCCGCGGCGTCTAACAGAATTAAATTTGTTGGTTTTGAAATATCGATAGTGATGATTTCTGTACCGTTGAACGTAAAATTATGAAATAATGGTTCAAACTCTATATCATAATTAATTGGAGTGATGTTTGCCATATTCATGAATGTTAAGAATCATTATCTAAATTTATGTCAATAGTTATTACTTATGTTTATAACTGCATAAATTTTTTATCATTTATTGAACGATAAAGTTGTCACTGGTATTGTGATTGTTATAATATCAGTGATTGGAATGTTTCTAGGCTTGACACAATTTTTCGGTGAAGTAACTATTACCCCATAACATACAAAATTGATAATTATGAAAAGTCTATTTTCTATGTAATCTAATATTATTCATGTATGAATGCAGTGCTAATGACAGAAACGAGCTTGAATCCATACAAGGTCAAATTCTTGAAAGAATACAATATTTAAGAGAAAGAAATCTTGATATCGAGACTGATGAAATATTACTCGATTATTACAGTTTTAATGATGAAGTAATCGCATGTATTCTTAATGATCACTCATTCAGTCCAATAATATTTGGAATAATGGGAGTTGTAGGCGTGTTTATACTTTATAGAATTTGGAAATTGAGGAGAAAAAAATTTAAAAGATTTTAAAGGAAATATGTGAATATATAATATGAAGCAAAAAACAGCATCCCGTAAAATAAAGATCCTTGTTGCAAAATTAGGTTTGGATGGTCATGATAGAGGTGCATTGGTTTTATGCCGTGGATTCAGGGATGCTGGAATGGAAGTAATCTATTCTGGTTTATTTGCCACACCTGATAGAGTGGCACAGATTGCAGAAGATGAGGATGTTGATGCAGTTGCATTAAGTTTATTGAATGGAGCTCATGGAACATTATTTCCTAAAGTCGTTAGAGAACTAAAGAAGAAGGGAATCAAAGATGTACTTGTTGTAGGTGGTGGAACAATTCCAGCAGAAGATAAAAAAGTACTTGAAAAATCTGGTGTAAGTGGAAACTTTGGACCAGGTACATCACTTGATGATATAATAAAGCATATCAAAAATGGTGTTTCTAAACTAAGAAAATTATAATTATTCTGTAGAATCAGGCCACATCATTTTTCGCATCTGTTTTCCTACTTGTTCTATTTGATGTGAATCTAATTGTTTCATATATTTATCAAATGCGTCTTTACCATTTTTCTCATATTGATCTAACCATTCCTTATTGAATGTTCCATCCTGTATTTGTTGTAGAACATTTTTCATTCGTTCCTTTGTCTGATCATTCATTACCATCGGACCACGTGTAAGACCACCATATCTAGCAGTTTCACTTACACGTCTCCACATACCATTTATTCCATATTTCTGAATCATATCAACAATAAGTTTCAATTCATGTAAAACTTCAAAGTATGCAATCTCTGGTTGATATCCTGCTTCAACTAATGTTTCAAATGCATTCACAACCATAGATGCTGAGCCACCACAAAGATCAGCTTGTTCACCAAACCAATCAGTTTCAACTTCCTCTTTGAATGTAGTTTTGATTAAACCAGCACGTGCACTTCCAATTCCCTTAGCAATTCCAAGTGTTCTATCCCATGCAGTCCCTGTCTTATCCTGTTCTACTGCAACAATTGATGGTGTTCCAAAATTATCGAGATATGTTTCTCTTACTTTAGAGCCTGGACCCTTTGGTGCAATCATAATGATATCAACATTGTCAGGTGCCTTTATCCATCCCCAATAAATTGCAGCTGCGTGCGAAAATGCTAGTGCCTTATCTTCAGAAAGATTTGGCTCTATCTCATTTTGGTATACTTTGGATTGAACCATATCAGGAATCAAGATGTGTATGATGTCAGCCTTCTTACAGGCATCCGCAACCGACATCACTTCATGCCCATCATTCTTTGCCTTATTCCAGCTAGAACCACCCTCTTTTAGTCCTATTATGACCTTGAGGCCAGAATCCTTTAGATTATTAGCCTGTGCATCACCCTGAATTCCATATCCAATAACTGCAATTGTTTGGTCTTTGATTGGATCAAGGCTAATATCAGAATCTTTCCAAGTTTCTGCCATTACAAAATTTGTGAACACTACCCATATAATCTATATCTTAATTTTTCTATTACATTTGATACATCTAACCATAACACCATCACTGTCAACACGTTCAAATTTTTTAGAACCGCAATTTGTACAAATTGGACATGCACGTGCTGGTTTCATGAGTGATGATTATTTTAATTACATTTGAAGTTAGTTAATTTTGCCACTACCAATTACACGTACTGATGTAGATTCTGGCCTCACCAAAAGACAAATCTCATTTTTTCTGCAAACCACCGGTTTATCTAGAATCAATTTAGTCGGAGATACTGAGGAAAATTTTGCAGCTTTTACTTGCAATCCAACACTCACAAGACACATTTGGTTCTCAGAAATATTATCCTTATAGAATGGTGATTGTTTGAAATCAATATTGAGTTCATTCTTTATTTCCAATGATTCGTCAGAAGTAATTATATCACCTCTTCCAACTTCGTCTGGTTTTATTCCTTTTAATGACAAACCAACTCTTGCCGGACAAACTGCTTGTTTCACGTCATCGTCATGCATTTGAATTGATTTTACCATCACATCAGTACCAGATGGAAGATGCTTCAGATTATCATATTGATTTATTGTTCCCTGTAATACTTTACCAAGTATCACCGTACCAACACCCTTCACATCAAAAGAATGATCAATTACAATTTGTACAGGTCCATCATTTGAAACAGATGGAAGTTTTACCAACTCTTCCTTGATGTTTGGCGAATCTACCTTCTTGTAATTCTGTAACACAGTTCCTTTTATCATACTATGAAGACGGGTTTCATCAACTTCATAGGAATGGCATAATATTCCATTTTTTTTATTTAACATATCGAGTGCAAGAATTTGTTCACCGGTATATCTATCGAGCGATGCAACGTAAAAAATAACATATTCTGCAATATTTATCGCTTGTAATAATGGTTGTATTTTTTCTGGGAATCCGTTTGGTACCACCCATGTCCTAATTATGTCTGATTCCTTTCTATCGTAAACTGTTAGATCAGTAACTGTGCCTTTTTTTCCAAAATCATTTGCTATAGTTTGTTCACCAAGAACAACAAAATTTACTGATCTCATGGAAACACCCTAAGTACAGATGCATAACTAACAAATCTATGGTTTTTTGGTTTTACCATAGTTTGAGAATATTTTGATATAGTTTTTCCATCAGCTCCTTTATACCCAATTGGTCTGTCAATCCAATTCCAATAATCAGCTAAACGTAGAACATCATCAAATGGGCTATAATAATTTCTAATTTTTCTTGCAACTACCTTTTGAGCCATTGAACCATTTTTCATATTTAATGAATTACTGGGTATAGAACCCCCAAAAAAATAAACTGCTTCTATAATTCCTTTATTTTTTGTATTTTTTGCAAGATTTTTTATCGCACTCATAATCACATGTGCGCCGAGAGAATGCCCCACAAGTCTGATTTTTGTTTCTGGACTTGTATGTTTAAAATCATCAATAAACTTCGCCAAATTCCATCCATTTTTGTTTGCGATTGTTACACCCACATGCAAAGCATGGAGTGCATACGAAATATACTGCGCACCTGTAGTGTTTGAATCATAGCTATATCCTATTACAGGATGCTTATAGCCAAGAGTTGCTAATCTCCTTCTTGCCGTGATAAATTTTGCGAGCGCGCCAGATGCGTTATTTCTTAAACCATGAATCATGATGGTAATTTCTTTTGTCCCAATTAATGCATCAAGCATTCGTTTTGGATACAAATGATATGGTTCATTTTGTAGTGTGGTGCCAGAATCCAAATCATAAAAACCTCTTGTAGATATACGTGGAAAAATCTTTTTCAATTTACGTACTATCTCCAAGCTTAGCACTTTGCTCCTTTATCACAGATTCTTCCACTTTGTCAAACAGTGGAGATATTTTACCAAGCTTGTGACCCTGATTTATTGAAATATTTGATATTTCATCAAAACTTTGTGCAGAAATGTTATCATGCATACCCAACTGTGTCCAAATTTTTTGTGATGATTCTGGTAAAAATGAATAGATTGCTATTGCTAAACTTCGAACAGCATTTACGGATAGATATATGCATGAATTTGTACCAGAATTATTCTTCCATGGTTCCTTGTGCTGGAAATATTGATTAAAATGTGCTGAAAATTGTAGTATTTTTTTCAATGCCCTATCAAGATGGTTTTGTTCCATTAACGTACCAATATCTGTAACAAATTCCTTGATTAATTTCTCTGATTCTTTATCCGCATCATCAAATTCTTCAGGTTCTGGAACAATACTATTGAATGATTTTACAGTAAATCCAAGTACACGATTCACCAAATTCCCAAGATTTCCTATTAATTCAGAATTTATTTTCGTTGCAAATTCATTCCAATCAAAATTGAGATCATCTTGTGAGTAAGGATTTATTGATACAAGATAAAATCTGAGATAGTCAGCTGGAAATATCTCTAAGAAATCTTTCAATCCTATATACCAATTTCTGCTTTTTGAGATTTTTTTTGCCTGCAATGTAAGATGTCCTCTTGTTGGAATATAATCAGGAAGTTTGTATTCCTCCTCAATTCCCAAACGCATAGATGGCAAAAATAGATAATGATGATAAACTATATCCTTTCCAATAAAATGGTAAATGTCAGATTCGTTCCAAAATTTTTTCCCATCCTTACCATTATCATTAAGAAATTTTACAGCTGAAGAAATGTATGCTAGATGGTTATCAAACCAACCATAAAACACCTTATCAGTTACATCATCGACAGGAACAGGAATTCCCCAAGATATATCACGAGTAATATCCCAATCTGTCAATCCCTCTTTAATCCAATTCTGTACGTATTTTTTGACATCATTTTGTAGATTTGGGTTTTCCTCAAGATATTGTGATAGTTTTTCTGAAAAATTTTTCAATTTGAAAAAATAATGGGTTGTTTTTTCCTTAACTGGTGGTTGACCACAAATTGAGCAATGTGGATTTTCAATTTCTTCTGGAACACGACCACATTTTTCACATAAATCTGAATACTGCTCTTCTGATTTGCAGTATGGACATGTACCAATTACATATCTATCTGGCAAAAATTTCTTATCATTATTACAGTAAAACTGTATAATATCATTTTCATAAATATGTCCTGCACTCTCAAGTTTCTTGAATACATACTGAACAAATTGTTTATTTTCAGGAGAGCTTGTTCTGTAAAAAAAATCAAATTCTATATTGAATGCTGCAAAATCTTCGGCATCACGCTTATTCCAATATTTCACATATTCTTCAGGTGTTTTTCCTTCCTTCTCTGATTGTATTAGTATTGGTGTTCCAAAGTCATCTGATGCACAAATATAATATGCCTCAACACCTTTCTGTTTTAGAAATCTTGTAGTTACATCAGCTGGTAAATATGTAGATGCAACATGTCCAAGATGGATTTCTCCATTCGCGTATGGTAGAGCACTTGTAAT
>CAZCFF010000024.1:7636-13556 GCA_964497885.1 uncultured Candidatus Nitrosopelagicus sp. | reverse complement strand
TCATCGATTTGGTCAGTAGCCCACCATCCTGCATTGTTTTTTATCCACTCAGGAATGGATATTTCAACGGTACTAATTCGATTTACAATTACTGGAAGACTAGCACTAGCTAATTCATTATCATCTAGATTTTCAAATTGTAATATCATAGGTCCACTAACATTTTCAGGAATAAGAAATTCAATTGTATTATGTTCAGTTCTTAAATCAGTACTAATACCACTTTTTTGTAGAAGCTTTTTTCCATCATAAATAATTGATAGGTCATAACTTACTGCAACAGGTCTATCTAACAAAAATACATCAAGAATATCAAATACAAATGTAGTTTTTCTCTCCGATTCTATTTTTGATGGATCCCAACTCAAACTTATTTTAAACTGACCATTCTCAGTAACTGTACCGAGTAAATTTTCATCTTTTGGTTTAATATCAAATTTAATCTCATTTGAATTTTGTAATTTTTGAGATAATTCTGATATCTCTTTCTGACTTATCACTAAATGCACAATTCGATTTTCATCAGAAAAATCATCTACGGTGATATCATCATCTAATATATCTAAACCATTAACTGTTGCTGAAAAATCTTTTACCATTAAATCTCCAAATATTTTTGGAATAAGGAGTTCTTGATGTATTACTGATACTTGTTCAATATTTTCCTTGGACCAATCAAATGGCATAGAATAACTAATTACTCGATTTTGTTTATTATAATTAAAATCATTTTCAGTTTGATCATAATATGTAACTATACCCAATTTTTGTTGTCCAAAATTAGGATCATCTATATTATAATAGGTTGTATCAGGGAAAGATATTCCTGCATCATAATCAATTGGGGGAGAAAGGAAATTTGTATATCCTTCAGCTGTTGTTATTAATATTTTAAAATTATATAATCCACCTGAATGAAATGTATTTCCTTGTACATTTACAATTTTGTTAGGACCTAATATTGAATCAAACAAACCTGTATCTTTTTCATTGGTTGTGATCTGTTCAGACTCGGTAGGAATTAATCTTATAACAAATATACCATCATCTCTTTGACCAGTTACATCAAATAATGTTTCATTTTGTTTTGTTGCCATAATGAAAAACGTGACATCATTAATTGTTACTCCATTAGATGTATCAAATAATGTAAACGATACTTCGCGTGTATCAGTATCAACTATCATATTAGATGATATTTCAAGTGCAACTTGTTTAGAACCAAGATCTACTGGCGGCAAAATTTCATTACCTAAGCCATGCCCATATGAATCGGGAATTGCAAAAAATACGGTTAATATCAGTATAGGTAAAATAAAAGCCAGAAATTTCTTATCAAACATACCAAATCACGCTTTTCTGAATTATTTCAGCATTTGTGCCTAAAAAATAAACAACCTTTAGTATATGGTTTATAAAGTCTATGAGATTACATTTACAATCCGAGATAAAATGGTAAAAAAAGCAGGAATAAAAGAAAAATGTCCAAGATGTGCTAAGGGCACATTAGTTACTGATGTTGAATCAGGAGAAATGTTTTGTTCAAAATGTGGTTTTGTGTTAACAGAAAAAGTACAAGAAGCAGGACCAGAATGGAGATCTTTTACTCAAGACGAACACGGTGATCGAGCTAGAGCTGGAGCTCCTACATCATTAACAATGCATGATATGGGACTTGCTACAATCATTAATCCTGCTAACAAAGATGCAGCTGGAAGACCATTAACATCTACAATGAAAAGTACTATTGAACGACTTAGAACTTGGGATAGTAGAAGCCAAGTACATGAACCTGTTGATCGAAATTTCAGACAAGCATTCAGTGAACTAAACAGATTAAAAGACAAACTTGCTATTTCTGATGCTGTAATAGAAAAAGCAGCTTACATTTATAGAAAAGCCTTAGACAAAGGTCTGGTCAGAGGAAGATCAATTTCTGCTTTGATGGCATCAGCATTATATGCTGCTTGTAGAGACACTGAAACTCCAAGAAATCTTAAAGATGTAGAAAAAGTTGCAAACATAAAAAGAAAAGATATTGCAAGATGTTATAGATTACTTGTAAAAGAATTAGATCTAAAAATGCCAGTTACAGATTCTGTTCAATGTGTAGCACGTATAGCAAGTAGGATTGGTATTCAAGAAAAAACAAAACGTTATGCAACAAAAGTTTTACAGGCAGCACAAAAAAATGAAGTGTCTGCAGGAAAAGATCCTATGGGATTAGCAGCAGCTGCATTATATCTTGCCTGTGTAAAAAATGGTGAAGATAAAACACAAAGAGATATTGCTGAATCAGCCAACGTAACTGAAGTTACAATTAGGAATCGTTACAAAGGACTGAAAGAAGCATTTACTATGTAATTATTTTTCACTCTGAACGTAACCACCATCCTGACTTTCTGGCGGCGGAATTTTTTTTGCACCACCCAAACCAATTGTAGTAACAATAACTGATGTTATAACAACAAAGAAGATTATCTGTGGATACGCTTCAGCATTTGGCAATCCCATTGATAATGGAAATGTAGCTAATACCGCAGCAGCTAAACCACGTGGAATCATTACAGAAGTTACCTTACGATCAAGTTTAGAAAAACCTGTAACCAAAACTGACTTCGTTAAAATTATTCTACCAATATAGATTGCAATTCCGGCTATAACACCAAAAATGACATATTCTATTTGAGCAAAGCTTGCTAGCAGACCAACAAAAACAAAGAAGAACGCTCTTACCAAAAAGGTCACTTGGCTATGCAAAGAATTGTCAATGGTATCCTCTGGAAATTTGATTTTAAGAATTCGTGAAAAGTACGTCTTTTTCCCAAGCATCAATCCAAATACTAGAGCCGTTAATGCCCCTGATTCACCGAATGAAGTGGCCAAGAAAAATAGCATAAAGACCATTCCGATTGTTAGCATGTAGCTATGTTGTGCATTCTTCAGCTTTGATATAACAAACATCCAAGGAATGCCAACACCAAGACCTAGCACAAGACCAACCATAACGGCTTTTCCAATTGTTATGCCTAATAGATCAAGATTAAATTCTCCAGATAATGCAGCCTCAAATAAAACGAATGCGATAATAACGGCAAAAATATCAGTTAATGCCGACTCGAAGCTTAGCATGGATTTGGCATCCTCTGATATCTGGATCTTTTTCACTAGACCAAAAACAATGATAGAACTACTGCCTCCAACTATAGATCCCAGCAAAATACTGTCTATCCATTCCCATCCTAAACCAAAATGAGCAAGTCCAGCAACAATACCAACTGACACTGCAAAACCCACAATTACAAGAATTACAGCATAATGTGCAGTTTTCAGAACTTTACCAATATGAAGATTCAATCCACCATCAAACATGATAATTATCAACGCTACAGCCGCAAAATAGGGAACAATCTGCAATACTGCTTCTGGTTGAATTATTCCCAAAACAGGTCCAATAATTATACCTAAAACCATCAAAAACAAAATATCTGGAATTCCTGTTTTTTTGAAAAATGCTTCTCCTAAGACACCCATTATTATTACTACACTTGCAGCCAGAAGCAAAATTGGTGCGGAGGCAACTAGAGAATCCCCAAATGATAGATTAGCTAAAGTATTTTGTAGATTTGCGATTCCCTCTGGAATAAAATTATAACCAGATCCCCCAGGATCTGGTTCAGGTATAGGATTTTTTTCAAAATATGCTTTGAGCATATCTCTTACATTAGAACCAGAAAAATCATTGAAATCAATATTATAGAAAACCTCATCTCTGAAAAACGAAACAAAATCATCCAATATGGCGAAAAATACCAAATTCATACCTAATCAAGCCTTTTTGTCGTTTAAAACAAGAATCTGTCAAGCTACCTTGATTTAATGATACGACTAGATCCATGCTCATTTATGAATAAATTATAAGATACGATACCAAATTTTGAACTATTGAGTGCAACAGATACGCTTAGGGATGATCACAAACAGATCAAAAGATTGGATAAGATCGTTTCAAAATGTTCTTCCGATATTTATGCTGGCAAAACTATTCCATTTCATGATTTAGAAAAGATCCCTTCGATCATTTCAGAGTTTTTAGATTCGATCCATTATTCTAGAGAAGAGGATTCATACTTTCCATGTGTTGCTAGCTATGATCATCTAAAAAAAGAGATTAGAGCATTGTTGATAGAGCATGAATTCAGCCGAAATATAGCCTACAAAATCACTCTTCATCTAAAACGTTGGAAAAATGGAGAAGATTCTAGTGAACCAGTAGCTCGGTTTCTAAGAACTTATTCAATTTACCTAAATGATCATCTATCAAAGGAAGAGGATTTTTTTGAGAGAGCAGAAAAAGAGATTATTTCTAAAGAAGAGGAAAAGGACATGTTTGAACAATTTCAATCAGATATGGCGATCTCCAAAAAAATGGAGTCTATTTTAGAGGATATAGATTATTTGGAAAATCAGACATGGTTTAAGAACTAATTCTAAGTTGTTAACTCTGGTTTTAATGTCCAAGCAATACCTAGTACAATAAATGGAATTGATAGTATACCTATAATCGGCATAAGTCCAATTATTTGTTCTTGGCTAACATCTGGTGAAGTAAACAGCCATGGCAATGGAAGTGTGGATATCAGCCACAATGATGAAAGTAGGATTATGATATTTCGCTTATTTTTTTTCTGCTTATTCAAATAATCACTTAATTTGGTATTGAAAACACGGCTTTTTATTTCATTGGGATAAGTTGAACACTTACTGGTCCTTTCAAACTTCCATTTGGATCTATGATAATCTTAACTTTTTGCGATTCCCCAAAACTAATATTTTTCTCACCCAAATACTCCCAAGTATACCACGAAGATATTTCATCTTCAACTAAGGTTCCTTGCAACTCAAAATCTTCATGGAATGAAATTGTTTTTCCCATCAACTTTATGGATAGTTTTTTCGGGCTATCACCATTTGGCACAAATCCAAATTCATAAATTCCTTCTTCAATATCAAATACCTCAACATAAACTCCATTTTCATACAAGGCTGGATCAGCCAAAGTGACATGGAAGATGTCAGAATTTTCAAACTGAGTATTATCTGGGTTTATCTCTGCTCCAACAAACACCACTCCTATGATTACTGCTAGAATAATACCACCAATGATTGGTTTTTTACTCACAAAGTTAGTGATGTTTACTAGTAAATTTAGTCATCGAATTTTAATTAACTGTAAACCATAATTCACACGGTCTACTAATAACAAATTTTACCACAAAATCGCATGACTTCACTTTCAAGTAAATGGTCAAAGCCACAGAAGACTGGAATATCTGAACGTATTAATAATATAATTAAACCAAGCGGTGCATTAAAACCACGAGTAGAAACCGCCATAAAAAAATTACAGGCTCAAGTTGCAAAATTAGACGCCATGCTCTCATCATTAAACAGTAGAGATGAGAAAATTTTTCACAGAGTTGTAACTGCAACACAACAACATGATACTTACACTGCTAAGGCATTATCAAAAGAACTAGCTGAAGTTCGTAAAGTACGTCGTGTTCTTGGTAATGCAAGAATGGCTATAGAACAAATTGAATTACGATTAACTACATTCCATGATTTGGGAGATACAGTAGTAACTGTGATGCCAACCATAGGATTAATGAAAAACATGAAATCATCACTTGCCAAGTTTATGCCTGGTGCAGACCAAGAGCTTAACAACATGGCAGAAATGTTAGGTGGTTTAATGACTGAAACATTCCATAGCAGTGAAGCTTCATTTGGAGTTGATACGGCTATGAATTCTGAATCAGAAAAAATCTTGCAAGAAGCAGGTGCAGTTGCAGAGCAACAGGCTGGAGATAAATTTCCCTCTATGCCAGAAGAGATATCAGAACCTTCTTCTTCATCA
>CAZCFF010000024.1:0-7536 GCA_964497885.1 uncultured Candidatus Nitrosopelagicus sp. | reverse complement strand
TCTGCAGCGGGTTCAGGCTCTCGTTCAGAACCAAAATTCGAGTTTTCTTCCATTCCAGCAAATTTTCTCATAAAATCATCTTTGTTTTCATTTTCATCCTTATCTTTGAAGATATCCAGTAAACCCATTGATAGAATGAATTTATTCGGAAAGATAAGATCTATTATCAGACATATTTGGCAAACACTCTAAATATTTCGCCCCCGCGCAAAAAAACGTCGATTTTAGCGGATTTTCCAGCCATTTGAGGTGTTCCGCTTTGCGTTCCGCTGTGATGTTTCACGATGTCCCTGATAAAGCTCATCATATTATCAAAAGCATGTCAAAACAACAGTACAGATCCGAAATGGGAATCATGGGTGATATCTTAGATGTTACCATGGACGGAGGCCAACAAGGAGTAATTGTATCTGCAATTTCTCGAAGAGCAAATCTCTCTCACTATTCTGTATTAGATAAGTGTGAAAAGCTCATTAGCGCTGGCTTAATGGAATCCAGAAGGGATGAAAGAAATAGGCTATTCAAAATAACCGAAAAAGGCCTTGGTTTTATCAAGGAATTCCAACGATTTCAAACAATCGTCGACTCCATGAATCTACGGTATTAGGCTATGAACTTGCAACAAATTGTTGCACAAAAACATCAATCTCCGGGGGGGGAAATGCTTTTGGTAGGGAACATGGATATCCTGTCAGCGATGGCAAGGATACCATTAGTTGTGATAGGTTTGGTACTTGTAGCATTGAGCGTACCAATCCAGCAATCCCTTGGTTCTAGTCGAACCCTTGATTTCACTATTTATTCAGACGGCTCTACTCATGTTTTTTATGAATTAGAAATTGATCCACTGGAACCAGAATTTTCAACTAAACTTTTTGGAACAACTCTAGAAAATCTTACAATTATTGATAACAATGGTTTTTTACTATCCTATGAAACAATGGGAGATTCTGTTTCAATTGAAACATTAGGTGCATCTCATATCTCCATCGATTATGATACACAAGAACTAGTTTCAAAAACTGGGAAAATATGGAAGTTTTCTGCAGATCCACCATTTGAATACTCATTACTAATGCCAAACGACTCCGTCATTGTTGAGATGGATAATTTTCCTATCAGCATGGAGGTAGAAAATGAGCAATCACGTTTAGTTTTTCCTTCAGGCCAAACAAGCATTAGCTATTACATTAGTACATTAGCTTCTGCCCAAACCACAGAACCGATTTCTAAAGACATTGGAACAGATAACTCATCCGCCATGTGGATATTAGGCGGTGTAATATTATCTGCTATAATTGCGGCTGCAATAGTTATTATAAAAAGAAAATCTGCAACTTCTGAACCATCTGTAATAATTCAGAAAGATGAAGAGACTAAACTACAAAGCTTAGATCCAGAATCAATTTTCAAGGCAAAACAAGATCTAAGAGAAGACGATAAAGAGATTATTAATTTTATTTCAACAAGTGGAGGACAAGTTTATGAAAGTGAATTACGAAAAAAATTCCTTCAACCACGAACAACCATGTGGAGAGCTGTAAAAAGATTAGAAAGACAGGGAATTATAGAAATTGTAAAGAAAGATTTTCAGAATGTTATCAAATTAAGAAGTACATTGGAGGATGACTCATGAAAAAATTATTTTTCTTTTTCCTTTTGTTTTTGATTGCAAGTATGACTATTGTCACAATACCACATAATGTTAATGCTGAATCACAGCTTAACATACTTGTAAGGATAACTGAACACACGAAACAGTATATCAAGAATGATATGAATAAAATAGATAATATCTCTGACGAAATGCAACAACTCTATGATAAAGGTCTTAGAGAAATTGATCTATTAACAGCAGCTACAGAAAATGAAGATGCCGCTTCAGCAAAACAGCACTTTCTTGCTGCTATGACTGCATTCAAACAAATTAGAATCACAATTTCAGGACTAGAATCAGAACCTGTATCATTACAACCTATTGCCATTCAAAGTCAGACAGTGAAAAAATATGAATGGAATATTAAAAAATTAAAGGATGTAAGCCTCAAGTTAAATGCAAATATCAATTTTGAGCCTATAGATAGATTGATGAATTTAGCCAAGAAAAATCTGACTGATGGGAATGTCGAACAAAACCAACAAACTCTTGATAAAATTGCGGATGAAGGACGTCAAATTCAAAAATTATTATATGACATAAGTCAGGAAAGCAAATTTAACAGAGCAAAACAATTTGCTGTGGAATATACTAAAAACGTGAATCAATTAATAGAAACGGCAAAAAAAATGGGTTTGTCTGATACTGTGGGAAAATTAGAAAATTCTAAAACAATTATTATTCATGCAAATAACACAAATGATATCATAAAACAGCACAAAATCATCATTATTCTGAAATATAAAATAGAACAAGCAAATTATTTGCAACAAGCAAAACTTTTACAATTAAAATCGGTTATTTCCAGTCTTGAAAATCAAGCTAAAATACTAGCTGATCAGGTGACAGAGGATAACGCAGCAAAGTATTTTCTTAAAAATATTTTTTATCTAATAGATGAGGTAAAAAATGACTTGAAAAAGTCTCCTGAATCAGTATCCGAAAAAATTGCAGAGATAAAAAACCTGCTTATAAAAACTGAAAAACTGATTAATAATTCATCATAAACTTCATATAGATTTTCTCAGAGTTGTGGATATGGCTTCAACAAAAATTATAGTATGTGTTGGGATTCCTATGATCGTTACCGGTTTTTTGATTGCAATTCTTTGGGCACCTGCGGCTTATGGTGTTGAAGCGACAGTTGAATTTGTAGGAAGTTTGATTGGTATTATTGGTGTGATCTTTGTTATTGCTGGGTTATTTTATACAAAAGAACCAGTAATGGCATAATAAGTATAATTTACTATTTATCACGTTAATAAATAACAAAATTTGTCATAGATAATAATTGAAAACCAGACTTTTTGAAATTTTTACTTCAATTGAGGGAGAGGGGATACTCTATGGAACTAAAACCTTATTCATTAGATTTGCAGGATGCCCTTTTTCTTGTTTTTATTGTGATACACCAGATGCACTCCCATCAGATTCTGGTAAGGAATACTCAATATCTGAAGCATGTAACCTAATAGATAAGAATCTACAAAATAACACATACAAAGTTAATTTTACTGGAGGTGAGCCATTAGTGCAACATGAATCTGTTAACGAACTTGCCAAATATATAAAATCAAAAGGAATTCTTACATACCTAGAATCATCATGTTTCGATTCACAAAAATTCTCTTATGTTTTACCATCTATTGATTTTGTAAAAATTGAATTTAAGACAAAGGATTCAGAAATGGTTGATGCAAAACATTATGCAGATCTTATTAAAAATACATTAGAATGTTTAGACGCATCTATAAAAATGAAAAAAACAACATACATCAAAATAGTTGTAAGTTCAAAAACAGAATTGGATAATTTAAAAACTCTTTTGGAACAAATTTTTAAAATTGCATCGATAGATACAATTTCTGGCTTTATAATTCAGCCAACATATGGTGCAGCTGAACCTTCACTAGAAAAACTGTTGGAATTTTATGATTTGGTTTATCCATATTACATGGATGTAAGAGTTATTCCTCAATTACAAAAAATCATAGATGTTCCTTAAATTTAACCGGCAAAACTAGTACAGAAACAAATCTCGAAAGATGAGGTATAAATATTCAGTTAATCTTCCTCCAATACTATATGGATGAACAAAAGGTAAAAAAACTGATCAGAGATTTGATTATAGAAATTGGCGAAGACCCAACAAGAGAAGGACTCGCTAAAACCCCTGAACGTATTGTGGGCGTCTATAAAGAAATTTTTAATGGGTATGAAGCTGATTCTGAACTATCTGTACAGTTTTCAGAAGATTCAGAAATTGTGGTAATACGTGACATTCAATTTTATTCGATGTGTGAACATCATTTATTACCATTTTTTGGGAAAATTCAGATAGTATATTCCCCAGACGGAAGAGTCTTCGGAATATCAAAGCTGGTCAGATTAGTTGAAAAATATTCTAAAAGATTACAAATTCAGGAAAGATTGACAAAAAATATAGCTGATGAACTATATGCTGAAGGAGTCAAGGGAGTTGCTGTTTTAACGGAGGCAGAACATCTTTGTATGAAGATGAGGGGTGTACGAAATAATGCAAATGTAACATCTGCTGCTTTTAGGGGTATTTATGACCGTAAAGAAGAAAAGGAAAGAATAGTAGAATTAATCAAAAATCCTACAAAATCGTCTTTTCCTTGAAAATTATTAAAAGATAAATAATCAATTTATCGGATTGGATCTGTGGTAGGACGCGATAATGCTCATATTCCGAAGGAATCTTGGCCAACTTTTACTTGGTACCTTATAGAATTTGCACTTGTATTTGTTGTCGCAAATCTAATTGCATTTCAAATAATACCCATGGTTGATGAAATGATAGGAGAAAAGACACTTTTAATTTGTGAACAAGAATCATGGCAATCTGATTGTGCTCCATCAGAGGAAAAAATGTCTGATACAGGATTACTAAATTGGATATATTGGGGTATGGTTGGTGGAGTGTTTATTGGCTGGTATTTACTTATACGTGGATTCGTTCTGAAAAAACCAATTCTTGGAAACCGTTAATCATAAAGATAGAGTGTTTTATCTTCAATATTAGCTTCTGAAAACGCCGCCTTACGGTTATTACACGATTCACATTTACCACATTGTACTTTTCCATTATTATAACAACTCCAAGTACTGAAAATACTATCTCCTAAAACATCATAACCTTTTTTTAATAATAGTTTTTTTGATAATTTTGCCTTATATGGAGTCCAAACCTCTATCTTTTTTCTGAGACCTGATTTAATACCATCAATTTCTCCCTCATTAAATGATGCCTCAATTTTTTTTGAAAAAGACGGTCTACAATCAGGATAATTTTTGTCACCCATATGTGCACCATATGCAACCAATGAAGCATTCATTGAAAAAGCCCAAGCAGTTGCAATAGATAAGAAAATTCCATTCCTGATTGGTACTACAATCGAGTAGTCAAATTTACTGGGGATAATTTTTTTTGAACCTGTCAAAACGTTTGTATTTCCATACAATTCCTTCATGAAGTTAATGTTTACAATTTTGTGTTTTTTTAAACCTAGAATTTTCGCAAACTTTTTTGCCTTTCTTATTTCTTGACTTGCTTTTTGACCATAAAGAAAAGAAATTCCATACAACTCATATCTTGGCTTCAAATATGCACATGTACTAACAGAGTCAATTCCACCACTGAAAACTACGACTGCCTTTTTCATTTCAAACCTTAATCTTAGGACCCATACTAGGTTTGCAGATAATTGTATCACAATCTATCTTTGCTGAACTAAATCCTTTCTCCATAGACTTTGCAACCTTTTTTACATTTTGAGATTTTTTGCAGAAAGCTATTACAGATGGGCCAGCCCCACTTATTGTAACGCCTAAAGCTCCTGCACTAAGTGCATTACTCTTTACCTTTGCAAAACCTGGAATCAAATGTTTTCTAGCTGGCTCAACAATAACATCCTGAATAGATCTTCCAATAAGATCAGAATCTTTTAGCAAAAATCCAGAGACTATGTTAACAGCATTTGACAGATTTTCTGTTAAATCTGATAATTTCACTGTCTTTGGAATTACTGCTCTTGAAACCTTTGTCTTTTTCTTTGGCACACTTATTTTTGGAATTGCTACGCACAAAACTAAGTCCTTTGGAGGTTCCAACCTAATGACATCAAATGGTTTTGTTTTAACCACTACAAATCCACCAAGTAATGATGCTGCAACATTATCATAGTGAATAGTTCCAGCACTTGCTTTTTCCCCTATCCCAGCACATTTGACTAGTGTTCTGTTATCTAATTTTAGATTAAACAATCTATTACATGCTAATGCTGCTGCCGCAGCAGAAGCTGCACTACTACCCATTCCAAATCCAGCTGGAACTCCTTTCTTAATTCTCATCTCAATCCCAGATTTTATCTTGAATTTTTGTTTCATTGATTTGATTACTAATCCAGCTGTATTTTGTTGTGGAGTTTTAGGTATATCATCTGTAGTTAATATTCTAATTCCGTGCCATGGTTTGTTTGTAGTGGATTTGTTAGTTTTGGTAAGTTTTATTTCATCATGAAATGCATCTAATGCTAGACCAAATACATCAAAGCCAGGACCCAAATTTGCTGTTGATGATGGTGCCCGCACCCTAACACTTGTAACCATCAATCTTCTACCTCTTCACCCAAGTTAATTATTCTACTAATGGCGCTTTCTAAATTAACCATTCCTTCTTCAGTTGTATTTGATATAGGAATCAATTCATCAACAAAATCACCGAGATTTAAGGATCTTATTATATCCTTAGTCAAAGAGTACATTTCTCCATCCAAATCTTTTCCAATGGATTCTTCTAACTGTATAGGATTTGAAGACCAATTTAGAATTTGATCAATCTTATCAGCAACAAGATCAGTCTTTGTAAGTACATTCACAGTTGGTAATCCAAGCCTTAATTTGATCGATGCAGCAAGTAAAGCAACTGAAATAAAATTACTTGGAGAAGTGACCATAGTACCATCATGCAAAAACAGATTTATTTTTTCATCTGCATTGATATTCTGTATAAAGAACGGTCCACTGGTTCTATACGCGAATAATTCAATTTGACCAGGTGTATCAATTATCAGATAGTCTGGATTTACTTTATTTACTTGATTTTCTATCTGCCCAATCTTTGACGCAATAAGATCACTTGCCATAATCATCGAACCATTCGGACCAAGATCATATTGTTTCATTATTGCTAGAATGTCAACATAATCTCTTACATCAACATCTGGTTTGTATGGAAGCGATTCAACACCTGGATCTAAATTTAGAATTGATGCAAATACACCATTTCTTTCATAATACTGTAAAATTCTTGAGGTCAGTATTGACTTACCCGAACCTGCTGTGCCTGTTATAAAAATCGCTTTCAATCTTCTGTCAGAATATATCTTCTTATTGGCTTATATTTGAATTCATAAAGATTTCAGCAATGAACTGGAGAATTGCAGTTATTCCTGCAACCATGATCCCCATCATCATAATTATTATCCAATTTGACATAAAATTAGATGACGTTCTTGCGATAGGCGTGTTACCTTTCATTGCAGCCATTTTGGCAATGATGGTGAAGCTTGGATTACAAGGATTAAAACTGAGTTATATTGCAAGATCATTTCTAGGAAATTTTGATTCTATCAAAAGATTAGCAGTAATGAGAGTAGGTAGTGAGTTCATAAAATTTACAACACCTATGTTTGTTGGAGCTGAGTTTGTGGTAATCTATTATATGACAAAAAAGGGAATATCCCCATCAAAGGCATCTTGGGTTGCACTACTTGACATTGTAACTGAAGTTTTTGCTATGGGACTTTTATCAATTCTTGCTGGAATTTTTGCATTACTTAATGGTGCTTATGTTG
>CAZCFF010000023.1:8717-13570 GCA_964497885.1 uncultured Candidatus Nitrosopelagicus sp. | reverse complement strand
GAATGTCAGATATACTAGGAATTAAAATTCTTAAAGTTTCAGATGATGAAAAAAACGAAATTAACCAAATGTTAAGGAAACGTGATGAATGTAGGGCAGAAAAAAATTATGAACAAGCTGACAAAATCAGAGACCAAATAGCAGAAAGGAATATCATCTTTATTGATCATAAAAATAAAACTACATGGGTAAAACAAGAAAAAATTAAATCTGAATGATTATTTTTTTCCTGCACTGATAAGGCATATTACATCCCTATCACGTAATTGATAATTTGTTGGTACTCGTAAATTGTATCTAAGATCTTTAGCGTATAATAGACCTTTTATCAAGTCTGAATGAACCTCTTTAGCTAAATCAACAACAGTCGCCCCATCTTTTAATAGAATAAGATCAGGTAAGACACGTCCTTTTTTATCCGATAGTTTTTCAGGCTCCGCAACGGGATAAATAGAATTCATTTTCAATAGCTTAAACACGATCACGTTTATCGCAAATTGTACGCCTGTACGCATATACTCACCCATAATGTCTTTTTTGATAAAATCTAACGCATCTTTTTGTTTATTGTTAAGATCATTAACTTTCAATATTTCAAATTGCTCTGATCCAGGTGAATATTTTATGAGCCCCTTTTGCTCTGCTCGCCTTAAAGTTAGCTCACTATCAGCACTTGCAGGAACAATTATCATATCATTATATCTTTCACGAAGACGATGAAAATTTTTATCAGCGTTTGGAACATCTATTTTGTTTGCAACAATCAATGTTGGTTTTGAAATTTTTCTGAGATATGATGAAAATTTTTTGCTGTCTTGTGTATCAAAATCTTCAATGTTTTTGTCTTCAAGGTTAGTGGCTTTTAATGCGTCTTTGACATGGAATTTTTTAACCCCTATGCCTTGATAGAGTTCAGTCAAAGCATCTACAGGATCGTTGTTATTTTTAAGAATTTTTTGTAATTTATCACGATTTCCTTCTAAAATCTTTTGATACCACATATTCAATTCTTCCTCAATATCAGCAAAATCCGAAACAGGATCACCATTACCTATCTCAGTAATTTTCCCAGTAGAATCTATACTTCCTGATGCATCAACTATGTGTATTAATGCATCAGATTGTGAAGCAATGGAGAGGAATTGATTACCCAAGCCTTTACCCTTCCATGCATCCTTTATCAAACCAGGAAGATCAATTAATTCAATAGGAATGTATCGCCAACCGTCATCACATTTAGAATTATTTGGATTATCCTGAACATTGAATTCTGGATGAACACAAAGTGTTATCGCATGCCCAATGGATATTGATGGTTTTTTAGTAGTAAAAGGATACGTTGAAATTTCGTTGGATGAAAGTGTTGAGGAATTAAAGAAAGTAGTTTTTCCAGTGTTTGTTTTGCCGATAAGGCCAATTTTTATTGGCATAATTAAAAAATGATCTCAAATTATTTATCTCTACTGTATTATTCTACTTTTCATCTTTTAATTTATTCAATGAATTCTGTAATTCAGAAATAATCCATTGGATTTCAGATACATCTTCATTGGAAATCTCATCATCCCATTTTTCTAAAACTATTTTTGAAATCTCGACACAGCTGTAAAGTAACTTCCAATATGGATGATGTTCAGCTGTTGTGTACGATAATTCAGCCATTTTATCAACAAGATCTGTTATTTCCTTTACAAGTTGGGTAAAATTAGAGTTTGACATGTCACATTAAACGTTGATGCTCTGCTAGCATGCATCTGTTAAAAACAACACTAATTCCATTCTCTCTAGCAAGATTTTCAGCCTCCTCATTATGAATGCCTTCCTGTAACCAGATTACTTTGGGGTTTTTTTTAATTGCGTCTCTTACAAACGGTAAGACATCTTCAGATGGTCTGAATACATCAACTATGTCAATATCACCTTCTACATCGGTAATTTCTTTATAACATTTTTTGGTTAAAATCTGATCACTATTAGGATTAATTGGAATTATATCAAAACCATTTTCTAACAAGTACTTAGGAACAAAATGGGCTGCCTTAGATTTACTTCTTGACATACCAATCACTGCAACTCTCTTTAAAGATAGAAAATTTTTAATTTCATCATCCGTATGTGAATCACTTTCCATACATAATCATCTGCAATGTATTTTTATGATTTTTAAATGTAAGGTAACTCGTTGATTAAGTAAAATTATCAAGTGATGATTCCTGTAATGGGCTAGCATAAAATCCTTTTTTTGTTAGTTCATCTGCAAATTCATCGACAAAACCATGTATCGTATAGACTTTTTCTGCTTCTGAAATTTTTACTAAATTCATTAATTCATTAAAATCACAATGATCACTTAATGGAATTGTATGATCTGTAGTAGAAAAAGATCTTGAAGATTTAGCCCAACCAGTAAATCCTATAGTAATAACATCATATTTTTTTTTCATATCTAAAATAAACGCGTTCTTTGATGACATATTGGGTGCAATCATAATCCAAGGCTTTTTTTCAAGCAAACTCATAGATTCAGCCTCAGAATGACCTATCACATTTTTTAAATCAACACCTAATTGTATATGTAAATCATTCATTCGTTTTATTGAATCATGATAAAATAATGGATCCCAATGTTGGAATAAATGTGAAATTAGTTGTGCCTTTCCTAATTCATATCCTAAAAGTAATACAGGCTTCCCACGGTTATATGCATCAGAAATTATCTCGTTTACTTGCTTCACAATTTCATCTATAGTAGGAAAAACAAATTCAGGTTTACCGAATGTGCATTCCGTGATGAGGGTTTTACATTTTGGAATTTTAGCTCCACGTAAAAAACCCCTATCACGTAAAGAAATATCTCCCGTGTAAAAAATATCCTCAAAAAATAATCCCTTTGCGCCTAAAATATGACCAGAATCCAACATAGAAAAATTCTCTATGGTATGATTCGAGTCTGAAAGATTCACACCGCGTAAATTAGCTATCATAGATGTTTCATGAGATGTTATAACCTGACCACTGCCAGGTTTTGGTAAATGATCCATATGAGCATGTGACACAAAATTGATAGCATTATCCTCTAGTCTTTTTGGATCTAAATTGACAGTCAGATTATCTATTTTACATGTTATGCCGTTCTTTGTCATTCTAATTTTATTTGTCAAATGCTATATCAAAAGATGAATTTGATATAAATTGCTAGTTTGATTAGTTATTAGCTTACCATATCTTTATTTTCATGATTGTAGGGAAATACTTGTTGCTGAAACTTGCTATTCTGATTTCAGGTAGAGGAAGTAACATGAAAGCTATTCTTGATGCAATAAAAAAGCAAAATATCCAAATAAAACCAGCGGTTATTATTTCCAACAAATCTTCTGCAAAAGGACTAAAAATTGCTAAAAAATTTAAAGTGAAAACAGAAATCATAGAAAGTAAAGGATTTCAAGGGAGTAGGTGGGAATATGATCAAAAGATCATTAAAGTTTTAAAAAAATATCAAGTCACACCTACGAATGGTTTGATTTGTCTGGCAGGATTTATGAGAATAATCAGTCCCAAATTTATTAAAAAATATAAAAACCGTATTTTGAATATACACCCATCTATTTTACCTGCATTTCCAGGTCTTGATGCACAAAAACAAGCCATTGAACATGGTGTAAAATACTCGGGTTGTACTGTTCATTTTGTGGATGAGGGTCTAGATAGTGGCCCAATTATTGTTCAAGAAGTTATCAAAATTAATGCTAATGATACGGAAAAAACACTTTCAAATCGAATATTACTAAAAGAGCATAAAGCATATCCTAAAGCTGTCAAACTAATAGCAAATAAAAAAATAAAGATTATGGGAAGAAAAGTGAAAATACTTTCTTAATCAGAACCACCAAAAAAATACAAAACCAAAAGATCTTTTGTATTTCCATAAAAGTGGTGTGGAATATTTTTTGCTACAAAATAGATATTTCCCTCTTTAACTGAATAAGATTTTTTTTTAATTTGTAAAAATCCGTTACCCTTTATCACATAATATATCTCATC
Organism: uncultured Candidatus Nitrosopelagicus sp.; assembly: GCA_964497885.1. Lineage (GTDB taxonomy): Archaea > Thermoproteota > Nitrososphaeria > Nitrososphaerales > Nitrosopumilaceae > Nitrosopelagicus. The sequence goes on along the minus strand of CAZCFF010000023.1, from coordinate 9,529 downwards.
AGTATCATGTGGCTCTTGTGTATCTTCCTCGCTTGGCTTTAGTAGTAAAACACCAGCTGCTAGTGATTTTTTATCTATGAAAGTTTTAAAATATGAATCACTGTTGGGTATTTTCTTAATATACTGAGATGTATCATATTCTATTTTCATAAAAAATCAACCCTTCTTCATCGTTTAAAGATTATTTCGATCGTTGAAAAAAAACATTGCTTATTTAGGGGGTATTTTATAGTATTTTTTAAATGGCAAAATGGGCTGATTATCTAATATCTGAAGTATCATACGGTGAAAATAATCTTATCACCAAAATAATGCAACATCAAGATAATGGTAAAACGATAAGCCAGGGTGAGATTATAGATCGTGATACACTTACGAATAATTTAGGCCATGGGGCTAAGTATATGACAGTTTACAGTGCTTCAAGTCGTTTTAAGGTAGGGAAAAATGTAAAATACTTTAGAGCATTTGATGGGCATTACATTAGAATAGATAACAATAAGGTTAATCACGATAATTTGGGAGATTTACCTGAACTTGGTGAATCACATCTATTACAAACCATGAACAAACCTGAAGAAACACCAGAAGTAGCTGCTGATGTGAAACCAGAAGTAGCTGCTGATGTGAAACCAGAAGTAGCTGCTGATGTGAAACCAGAAGTAGCTGCTGATGTGAAACCCGGAGATGATATAATAGTAAAGGCACTTAAGGTTGCTAAGTTTCAATCATCGGAACCTGATCCAGTGATAAAGATAAAACCTAAGGCAAAAGCAAAAGCAAAACCTAAGGCAAAAGCAAAAGCAAAACCT
>CAZCFF010000023.1:0-8617 GCA_964497885.1 uncultured Candidatus Nitrosopelagicus sp. | reverse complement strand
AAAACCTAAGGCAAAAGCAAAAGCAAAACCTAAGGCAAAAGCAAAAGCAAAACCTAAGGCAAAAAGAAAATAATCTTCATATAATGTTAAACTAGAAAAACATAGTATCATTCATACTACTAATTTCTTAGTGTGCCTTTTATTCGATTTATATCTAAAATAATTGATGAATAAAATCAGCGCTAAAATGATTTTTACACATCAAATCATGTTATACTAACGGGAAAAGTCCTAACCCGTTTTATTTTTTTATCCAGTTTTTATTATGGCATTTACATTTACAATTTTCATTACAAAAGCATCCAGCGCAATATGAGCAACGTACCTTAAACATAGTCCATTATTACAAAATCTGTATTTAACCTAATTTTGGTATATTATAGATAATTCAAGTATCAGACTCGCTCAGATATTTATCAACATCAATAGCAGCCATACATCCAAATCCAGCGGCAGTTATAGCCTGTCTATATCTATGATCATGTACATCACCAGCACAAAAAACACCGCTCACACTAGTTTCTGTATTATTTTTTATTACTACGTAACCATTTACATCTAATTCTATTTGATCTTGAAAGATTGCACTATTTGGTTCATGACCAATTGCTATAAACAATCCACCTGCTTCAAGAATTTTATCTTCATTAGTTTTTGTATTGTTTAGAATTACTTGCTTAAATTTCTGATCACCGTTAATTTCTTTTACCGTGGAATTAAAATGAATCTTAATTTTCTTGTTTGATAACGCTCGTTCTTGCATAATCTTACTTGCTCTGAATTCATCCTTTCTATGTACAATATGCACCACTGAAGCAAACTTTGTAAGGAAAATGGCTTCTTCCATAGCTGAATCACCACCACCTACAACAATCAGTTCTTGATCTCTGAAGAATGCTCCATCACAAGTTGCACAATATGAAACTCCTTTTCCGGCAAATGTTTGTTCCCCATCTAATCCAATTTTTCTTGGGTTTGCACCAGTACATACAATCACTGTCCTTGCCTCAAATTCCTCTGATGCAGTCTTTATTTTGAATGGTTTGTTTTTAAAATCTACAGAAGTTACCTCATCGTCAATAATCTTTGTTCCCATTTTCTCTGTTTGCTTTCGCATCACAGTCATCAGATCTGGACCCATAATACCATCAGAAAATCCAGGATAGTTTTCAACATCAGTTGTATTCATTAGCTGACCACCAGGTAATATGCCAGAAATTAATAATGTATCATGTCTTGCTCTTGCACAATAGATCCCGGCGGTATATCCAGCTGGTCCTGCACCGATAATTATTACATCATGCATACTTTATTGAAACCCAATGGTAGTTTAAAGATGTAGTTTTTCAAGTATCAAATGATGTTTCTCACAGAGTTTCCCAAATTCTAATTGTGAATATAATAGATCTTTTTGCCAGTGAGCATTATTTAATCTGCAGTCAAGATTTTTACAAAAGGGATCACCCGTAATATAATAAAAAATAGCCTGTAGTAAGTAACCTTCTATTATTTTGGATGTTCTTTTATCATGATAATCCAGGAATTGGTTCCTATACTTTTTTTTAATTGATTTTATATCAAGTGCCTGTGATTTGGCTTTGATTATATCAAGATAATATTCACGTGATTTGGCAGGTGCTTCAACTACACCAGACGTTGATATAATTGAGGGATTAGAACATATTACTGCCCTGCCGTGATATCTTAAGTCCTCATAATCATATGTACACGTAAGTTTGTTGGTAAAAATTATGTGAAGATAATCATTTGTTATTTCATCTTCTGGTATTATGTTTTCAAAAACATTTTTAATTTCAAATCCGTCATAAAGTGCAAGATCATTTATAGTCTCTACAGTTTCTGGTGTGGGTATTTCTTCGATAAATTTTGTATCCTTACAATAATTTTTCTCAAAATTTAGTTGGTCATTATTGGGTTCATATTTTTTAAATGGATGTTTAAGATCAAAAATTCTACATGAAGCAATTTTTTCTATAATATTATCATTGAGATTACTGAAAAGATTATTTTTTACTATGACATCCACATGGAATGTATCTGCAAGGAATTTCTGTAATCTATTAATCTCTAATTCGGGAACTGCTGGTTCGTCATATAATATAATTTTGGAGAAATTCAATCAGATTTATTTGGTATTTTGTTATCAAATTCCTTGATTTTCTGATCTGCAACTTCAGCAGCTCTTTTACCAGAATATAGCATAGAACCAAACGTGGGACCCATTCTTGCTAGACCATGTGTTTCGGTTACTGACATACCAGCAGCAATCAAGCCAGGATAAACTTCACCAGTTTTTTCTACAACATGCTCTTCACCATTTTCGACCCACATTGGATTCATACCTTTCCAATCAACCATTTTTCTATCAAGTAATCTTTTCACTGCTACTGAATCATGTCCTGATGCATCGATAATCATTTTTGCCTCCAAGGCAACTGGATCAACACATGTAATGTTTCTTGGCAATGCTGATACTGGCATCCAATTTACAACAATGCCTGCAACTCTTCCGTGTCTTAAAACTAAATCATCAAATTTTGTAAGATTCAAAAATTTTACTCCGGCATCACATGCCGCTGCAATTAACTTTGATACAGCGTGTGGACCAGGAGTCAAGTATAAACCATCACCAACTTTTTTGTAAGGAATTCCAAGTTCGTCCCAAATTTTCTGCGCAGGAGCTCTAACTGTAACTGGGTTCATCATATAACCGCCCAACCAGTAGCCCCCACCAAGATAATTATTTTGTTCAATGACTAGTATTTTGTAACCCATCAATGATAATTCACGTGCAGCTGTTAATCCAGCAGGACCAGCGCCAATAATTATTACATCAGATTCAGCTCTATCTTGTAAAACAGAGAAGAATTCTTCAGCAATTGCACGTGTTATTTCAACTTCTTTCGCATCAGCAAAAATTTTTTGCGGTCGTTGTTCGTTAACTGATTCTTGCACAAAAATACAGTATAATGAATGCATATAATTTTTCGTGTTTAAAAATTAGGCAATACTAATAGGAATAATAGGCAGCTATTGCCTAAATTATTAATTGAATCAGCTAAAATTCCTATTATCATAAATTTATATCTGTAGTTGAATAAGAAATCTAAAGATGGCACAACAGCTAAGACCATCAAAATCGACTTCTAAAAAGTCAAATATTGATTGGTCGCGAAGAGAAGAATCTGATAACTTTGCTCATATGGTAAAGCTTTACCGACAGGGTAAAATTGATCATGACAGTTTTAGACGATTTCGTCTGCAGCATGGTGCATATGGCACAAGAATGACGGATGATTATGCAATGGTTAGAATAAAAATTCCTGCTGGTCAGATTTATCCTTACCAATTAGAAAAAATTGCTCAGCTAAGCGAGATGTATTCAATTGGTAGTGCTCATATATCGACTAGAGAAAATATACAATTACACTGGGTTATACTAGAGGATGTCTCAGAAATAATGCACGGACTTGCAGATGTTGGACTTACATCCCGTGAAGCATGTGGTAATACAGTTAGAAATGTTATGTGTAGTCCGTTATCAGGAGTTTGTAACAATGAAGCATTTGATGCAACACCATATGCAATTGCTACTGCAAAATTTCTTCTAAGAAATCCACTAAACCAATCACTTCCACGTAAATTCAAATTTAATTTCTCCTGCTGTGAAACCCACGGAATGACAAGAATAGTTGATGTTGGATTAATTCCACAGATAAGAGAGATCGATGGTAAAAAGCAACGTGGTTTTAAAATATTTCTTGGTGGAGGTCTAGGAAATAAATCGTATGTAGGTCATCAGCTTGAAGATTTCACATCTGATGAGGATCTTTTGTATACATCCATCGCGGTTCTACAAATTTTTGATAGATTGGGTGATAGAAAAAATATGGCAAGGAATAGAATGCGTTATTTAGTTCATGAAATGGGATGGAAAAAATTCCAAAGTTTAGTTCTAAAACAAAGATCTATTGTTAGAACAACACAGTCAGTCATTGTAAGATTGAATACTAAACAACGACCAAATGAAATTACAAGGCCGATTTCTGTTTCTAATGAATCTGGATCAACACCTGACGGATATGCACGATGGTTAAAATCTACAACATATAAACAAAAACAAGAAGGGTATACTTCTGTTTTCATAACATTAGAAGCTGGAGATATAACGGCAAGCCAAATTCGTGCAATAGCTCAAATTACTAAAGATTTTTCCGCTGAAGGTTTTGCAAGAAATGGATTCTCACAAGATATTGTACTGCGATATGTACATGAAAGTGATCTGCCAAAACTTTACTCTAGATTACTCGAGGTAGGCTTGGCAAATTCAGGTTCCTTAACCATGGTTTCTCCTGTTGGCTGTTCAGGTACATCATCTTGTAATCTTGCATTGACCAATTCACATAGACTAGCGAAAGAAATTCAGCGAAAATTTTTGGAGTTAAAATTGGATGAAGATGATGATCTAAGAAATGCGACCATAAAGATTAGTGGATGTCCTAATTCTTGTGGACAGCACGAGATCGCCACAGTTGGTTTCTCTGGTGGTGGTGCTCGAGTAGGGAAAGACATGTATCCTTATTATAATATGACTCTTGGTGGCCGTTCTGATGAAAAAGCCATGCTTGGAGTTTCATGTATGAAAGTTCCTGTAAAACGTACAATTCCTGTTTTACTAAAAATAATTGAACTTTTTAAGAAAAACAAGCAGTCAGATGATACACTTTCAAAATGGATTGATAGAATTGTACTTGGTAATGAATCATCTGAAATAAAATCTGTAGGAGATATGAAGAAAATTCTTTCACCATTAGTTGTTCCTCCAACAAAAGATGAAGATCCTGACTTTTATTTAGACTACGGAAGTGATACAAGTTATCATACAATTACTGGAAAGGGTGAATGTGCCGCTTGAGTAATGAAATAATACAATCAATTATTGATTCAGATACGGTTCGCTCAAAACTGAATGATAATTCCGTGAAGTTAGTTGATGTCAGGCGAGAAGAAGAATATAATCAGGATCATATTATTAACGCAATTAACTTACCACTTGCAACTCTTTTAGCTGATGATTCACCGGAAAATGTTGTAAAACTTGTTGAGGAAATGGGAATTACAGATAATACCACAGTTATTGTTTATGATGACACCTTTGGTGCTTTAGCTTCTAGGGTTGCCTGGACTCTCCAATACATTGGTCATAATGATGTTGCGTTATTGGATGTAACATATTCTAAATGGAAGGAACTTGGTTTAGAAACAAACAATAAAAAACCAGAGATCAAACCCGTAAAACATTCACTGAATCTAAAACCAGACATAATAGCTACTGCTGACTATTTAGAAAAAGCAAAAGAAAAAAATGATGTTGTGTTGATAGACAACAGAGAAAGACTGAATTTTTTGGAGCAACATATTCCAGGTGCAATTAACATACCATACAGAACATTAGGTACTGATGGAAAAATTCTCAGAACTAAAGAAAGTATGAGAAATTTCCTGAAGAATAGAGGTGTTTCAGAGAATACTGAGATAATAACATACTGTGGTAGTGTTGGTACGTTATCAGGTCTTGCATTTTTTGCTTTAAAATCAATAGGTATTCCAAATGTAAAACTGTACGTTCGTTCCTTTAAGGAATGGAAAAGTCTTGAAAAGCAGACTGATAAGCAGGAAAATGCAAGTTATTGGGATCTTTCTGCAGAATAATTGAATTAGTTTTGCGCTAAATCACTACGTAGTTTCTTAGTAACAGAAACCTCCATATCATCAAGCATCAATAACATTTTTTTCTTATTATCCTGTAAGAAATCTAGACCTTTGTCCTTTAGCCGTATTTTAAATAATCTTAGTTCTCTATGTTCTTCTAAGAAATCATTTATCATCTCTTGACCGCATTTTTCTGGATCGATAAAGAAGTTACAATATTCAATTGATTTTTCTAAGTCCTCGTCTTCAATTGATGTTTTTATCAATTGTATCGCTTCAGCTAACACTTTTAGATTTTTTACTGGTGGTGGTAATGATGTTTTAGGAATTCCTAGTAAACCTCTTTTTGTTACTGATATTCTGTTTGTTAATTCTGGAACAAGATCATATGTATCAATAGTACTCCAAACCTTTCTTTGTTCGTGCTTAACAACCAAACCTTTTTTCATTAATCTATCTAAACATTTTATCACATCAACTTTGTCCAAAAATGTAGTCCATACGATTGATCCTATTGTATGATAACCTTGTCGTAATGATTCAATCACAACAACTTCTATGATACGTTTGAATCCCTCCTCTAATCTTACATTCATAAAATCTTTATCTTTTACCGCACGCTTTGCACTTTTTACATCAATCTCAATTGAGCGAATTAATGCGTCAAGTGATTCTGGAATTTCGTTTAGTAATGATAAATAACATGCCCTATTATACCAAGCCATACCAAATGTAGGATCCGAGTCAATTGATTTGTCTGCACAGTCTAATGCCTTTCCATAACTCTTTCGTTCATAATACACTAAACTCTTAAGATTCCAAGCATCAGCATTTGTCACATCTATATCTAGAACTTTATCATATGCTCTCATAGATTCTGAATAGTCTTCTAAATGAAATCTAGCATATCCTAATTTCAGGAGTGCATCAACATCGTTAGGATTAATTCTTAAAATCATTTCAAATGTTCGCGATGCTTCTTCAAGTTTTTCATCAGCCATAAGATTAATTCCTTTACTGAACAATTTTTTACGATTAAAATCAGAGTCTGTTAGACTGGTTTCCTGCTTTGTTAACTCTGTCTTTGATTTTTTATCTAAATCTGATTTTTTCTTAAAGAAATTCTTTTTTGCTGGTTTGGTATCATTTTCCTCCTTTTTATCTAAGGAATCTTCATTTTTTTCTGTCTTGTCCTTATCTAAAAAAAACTCAGGTATATTGTCAAGATCATCAGATGGCTGTTTTTCCATATTGCTAGAAGTGATAATGTATCTAGATAAATACTATTTCATGATATACGGATTTTGTTGTTTATTGGGTATATTTTATAGTACAGAATATATACAAATACTCGATATAGACACTGACATTATTGCCAAAAAACATTAAAATTTCAGGAGTATCACCATTTGGCTCTTCGTCAGGCACATTTGAAGTTGAAGTGTCTATATTAGCGGCTAAACCTTCTCAGACTGATATCCAAAATAGAACATTTGATTCATTATGGAAAGATAGTTATCACTTAAGAGTAACAAATGGAAATTTTTCTGAAGTTTTGGGTGATGGTTCTAATACAATTCCAGACAAAGTGTTTGATTTAAAATCGATATGGATTGTAATTATTGATCAATTTTCAGATATACATACATCGTTCGAAGTTAATTTATCACAACCTGTTAAAGATGACAGTAAAACTAAGGTTTCTGATGATGTAAAAAAACAGACATCAAAAGAGAAGGTTCGAAGTAAACAAAAATCACAACAAGATCATGGTTATTTTGAAAAACGTTATATCCCTGTTAAAGGACAGCCCGGCCCTATGGGTCCTGCTGGTGACAAGGGACCTACTGGCGCTAAAGGAGAAGTTGGTGAAAAGGGACCTACTGGCGCTAAAGGATCAACTGGTGACAAGGGTGATAAAGGTGACAGAGGAATTACTGGTCCACCTGGTGGTAAAGGACCTACTGGTCCAACTGGTCCTCCAGGACCTGCTGGTGATAAAGGTATTCAGGGACCCAAAGGTGAGAAGGGTCATAGTGGTGACAAGGGTGATAAAGGTGATAAAGGAATTACTGGTCCTCCCGGAGAAAAAGGACCTACTGGTCCAACTGGTCCTCCAGGACCTACTGGTGATAAAGGTATTCAAGGTCCTCCCGGAGAAAAAGGAATAACTGGTACACATGGTCCTGCTGGTGATAAAGGACCTCAAGGTCCACAAGGTGAAGCTGGAGAAAAAGGACTTACTGGTATTCCTGGTCAACAAGGTGAACGTGGAATTCCAGGTCCGATGGGGTTACAAGGTGAACGTGGTCCTATAGGCAAATCTGGTGAACCTGGTCCATTGGGTCCACAAGGAATTCAAGGACAACAAGGTGAACGTGGATTAACTGGTCCTTCTGGAACGCCTGGTGATCCTGGTCCATCTGGTGAAAAAGGACCGATGGGACAGCCTGGACCAAGAGGTCCACCTGGTCCACCTGGAGAAAAAGGACCCACAGGAGGAATATCAGAGGATACTAAAACGTTAATCAAAGAATTGTTAGAATTACTTGCATCAAAAAATATTATAACTACAGAAGAACAAATCAAACTTTCTAGTTATCTATACTAACTATAAATCAAAACTATCTTAGATAATCTCTTGATTTAAAATAATGAATATTAGATCATCTTAGAAAAATTTATAGAAAAAAGTAAAAACAATCGCCGCTTATGACGACTGCTTAATTATCGAGAAATGATTAGCGTTTTCTTTTTCCGCCTTTTCTCTTGGCTGGTGCTTTTCTTTTTGCGCCGCCTTTCTTTTTAGCTCCGCCTTTTCTCTTGGCTCCGCCTTTCTTTTTAGCTCCGCCTTTTCTCTTGGCTCCGCCTTTCTTTTTGGCTC
>CAZCFF010000022.1:0-15400 GCA_964497885.1 uncultured Candidatus Nitrosopelagicus sp. | reverse complement strand
CACGAAGTTCGAGTGATAACAAACCAACAAATTCTGGTTCTTCAAATCCAGGTGGTTTAGCTTCAATATAGTAAGTATCTAAACCTCGAGGAATTTCATAGAACTCATTTGCTTGAATGAATGTATCAACATCGGTAACATGGTAGATGTTGTACATTTCAGTCTTCCAATTGAAAAGTTCTTGAGGATACCTGATCTGGTTTTCTAACCACGTAGGCATTTCGATTACGTTGTCTTGGTATTGTGTCATAAACATGTCAGTGAAAAAGTCGTCTCCATGTTGGATTAACTGAATGTCTCCATCGTAGGTATTGACCAATGCATATCCGGCTAATCTTAGGTATGGGTTACCTACCGACCATGGGATATTACTTGTATCATATCCAATTATTAGTGGAACCAACCAGTAAGTTTCTTTTCCGTCGGTTACTGGAAGTGCATCTAATTCTTTTCCAAACAAGTTGAATAGGAAATAGGGATACAGTGTAGACATTCTTTCGTTAACATCTTTGTATCTCATAACATGGATAGAATCACTTGGGTATGAAATCATAAAGTTAGGTTCAAAAATCCAGCTTATAGGAGGAGATATGTCCAAGCCGCCCATTCCTGAATAAGATTCATTATTCAACTCTGCACTATCTCCAGATCTGTTTGTAGGATATCCAGACCATGTTGTGTCAAGTAAACCGCCTTCTCCATAGTAGATTTTCCTTTGTGGAAATAGCTCAGAGCTGTCAACAATTGACCCATCAGTGGCTTCTAGTGTTAGAAATCCCTCAGGAACATGAGTGTATACTAGATGTTCGTTATACCATCTATTTTCCAAGCTGACGGATGAAGGTAAGATTGGTGCCATTGATGCAGTCCAATACAGTTTATCATCAAATCTCAAAATATCATTATCCTCAAAAGTTACATATGGTATAAGACCAATTTCTGGTTTTAATTTTGCAAATGCTGCTTGCCAGTCCCATACACGTATACCATCAAGTACATCCTTGTTCTCATTTACATAATTGCTAATATTATTCGGAGATATTGAATTGAGCGTAACGTCATGCACATGTTCTTCTATCAAATCTAATTCTCCAAGATATCTATTCACACCAATTTGTTGTGCGTTATATGGACCAAGATATTCTATCTTTTTTGCATCGGCAACGCTATTGTTAACAGACATTGCTATGCCCACAATTAATGCAATTACAACTATGGTAATAATTCGAATGTAAACATCTCTCTTTAACATATGAGTAAGTATCCTAGATCTCATTCTATCAAGTACTGAAAATGCAATTAATGCAAAGCCAACAACAAGTGTTCCACCTATTGCATATTTTGTATTATAATCAATTTGGTTACCAAAGAACATATTGAATCCAGCCCAAAGCACACCAATTCCTATAATTGCTTCAAATGTTGATACATAGCTGAGATATTTTGGTTTCCCCTCTGTTGAATCATGAATAAATGATGTAATCGTGCTGATGATGTAATGAACTCCGATATACAACAATAATCTTGTACCAATAGCGGCAAGCAATGGTGGAACTAAAACCAACAGAGCTGGAATCATTGGAATTACTTTCTCAGTTGCGTAAGAATGATCAGTTGGTGGTGTTACAAATGGAAGAGAAAATATTGTAGATATATTATCTATCCCTAGATCGTTTCCATCTACTAGATAAACAACAGAAAATCCAAACATCAGGTTTGCAAAAAATGCACCGAAAAGTAAAACCTTGGTAATTTGCCAGATAGCAAAATGTATTCCTGAAATTTTAAAATCGCGGAAAGGTTGTATGCTTTTTGATGTATCACCTGCGCCCTGACGACTCATGAATCCAAGGAAAGTTTGTAAAACGTACCATCCAATAGAAGCCCGTCTTACAACGTTTACACGTACTAATGCTATACTAGCTAAAATCAGACCTGAAATTAATGAGAAGTAAAGTGGTGTAGTAAAGAGATCCGCAAATTCTTCTACGTTCATCAGCATTATGATGCCCTGATGGCCAACAACCACGAAAGTCGCAATTATGATAATTGCAATAATTCCGACCCTGATGTACTTACCAGCATCTGGTGGTGGAGTGTTATCTGCCTTTGATGAACTATACAAACTTACAAAATTTAATTCAGGAGGTATTAATTCCTTAGCAACGAATATACGAATTTTGTCATTCTATACTGAATTTGCAATGCCTTTACACATCATATACACGGCTGCATACTTAGGAACAGATGTTTTTTCGCCGTTATATGGTCCGAATTTTTTATTTTTTAGTTTAAATTTGATTGGGCAGGTTGCGATAATCTCCGTCGGTTTATCATCAATGAGACATGCCTCAGTGTAAGGCTGAATCTTTTCAATATCTTTGCAGACAAGCTTACAAAGACCGCTTTTACTGTTTAATGAACCTTCAAGACGAAAGATTCTGTGTATGTCAACCGTTACGTTTGGATCTATTTTTACACCGATCGAGTTTTTGCCCATCTCATTAAGTTTTTCTCTATATGCAACATAACCATCAGAAATAATTTTTGAAACTAATTTAGATTTTTTTGATTTGGAGCCAAACAATTCCTTTGCTACCCGTCCTTTCCAGCTAGCTTCATCAAACTCTGGGAATGATGATTTAGAAGGATTATTTTTTTTAAAACCAAACGTTTCAGGTATAACCTTTTGAAACTTGATGTAATCGATCAATTCACCTCTTTCTTTTGATCCTAAATAATTATACTCTGAATGCTTCACATACAAATGAAAACCCTCATTTCCAGAAAAAGAAGTTACTATATCACTCGCTGGAATGTTTAGGTCATCAGTCAAAACTTTGTCCAGTTTTGAAAGTTCTTTTTTCAAGCCAGCCATACAAGTATCACATGGTAATGATATGTGTTCGATTTTATTTGACTTACAATTTGGGCAACTATCTTGTGACATGAATATTTCATTGCAAGATGTACATTTCAGACAAGTGTGATCTTTTCTACAGGGTAATTTCAGATCTTTTGCATCTATATCAAAAATAATATCTGCTTCTTTCCACTCTTTCTCTGACATTGGCATATTTGGAAAAGTGTAATATGCATTCGAGCAAAAAACATCTGAAGGTATATTTGACATTAACATCAAATGTAGATCCTTGTCTGTCTTTATCGAAATATGTCTAATCATTCCAGTGTTAAATTTCTTGTAACCAAATTCCCTTTCAGATGCTCTATCTGGAACGTTGATTAAATTGAAATGATCAAAATAATATTGTTTGAAAGCATCTTCCAAAAATTTCAAATCTTTTTCAAACATTTACAATCTTTTCTTTCCGAACTGCATTGGATTTATAATATTATCACATTCTGGTATTGCAAAACAAAGATCATTACTTTTGATCTTGTCACATGATGGGCATGCATATTTAGTATTGCCACCTGTTTCACCAGCGAGTTGTTTTAGTTGGTATAACGTAGTACTTTCTTTGTAATCTGGAGCGTTTTTGAATAATGGTGCAATTTGTTCTATTGTCTGTCCTCTACCAAGAAGAAATGTACCTAGCATAAATCTGCCGGAGTGAGGCAGGTTTTCTCCATTATTTAGTACATCAATTGCGTGCTTAATGCATGGTGGGAATTCAGTTGAAATAGTTGTAGGGACAGTTAATTTTTTGCCTATTTTAACTAATTTTGCTATTTTATCTTCAAATATCTGAAATGATTTTGGTGTTTGAGCAGATCTAATTCTAGTTCCAATATAATTTCCTAGTTGTTTTCTAGTTAATCTCACAGATTCGTGAGGAGTTAAAAAAACCATGCCGTTCTCGACATGACGGTTAACAAGCTTCCATTCAAGCTCATGAAAATGTACAGCATGTTTCAAGTAGTCAGCAATTGGAATTATGAAATAATCACCATTCTTTTTTATTTTTATTGAAAAAAGATCTAGAAAAATTTTAGTCGCAAATTCTTCATTTGTTTTATTTGATTTACCCACAAGATCCTTTTCCAAAAATCTTTCAGCTCTTCGAGCTTCAGCAAGAGAAAAACGACTGATGAGTGTATTCATCCCAGCTAATTTTAATAGAATTATTGCGATCAAAAAAGAAAATACTTCTAATGGAAGTGAGGAGTCTTTGTTAGAGGAATCGTCCACTTTGTAACTGTAAATATTTCCTTGTGATGCAGATTCAATTCTTTCGTATGCTCTATCAACAATAATCTGAAGATCGGGATCGGTTGCAAACTGTTCAAGTGTAAAACCTTGTTCTTTTAGATATTGACCAGCCTCTGCCAAAAATGGATATTTTGCGATCTCGTCATGTCCAACACTAATCATATACAAACATACTCTGACCTTTCTAAAAAATTTACTTTAAAAGAATTGAAGGCAAAAACGTTATACTAATTTAAATTATGTAATGAAGGTTTTCAGTCGTGCAAATTGGTCATCATGTATCCATATCAGGTTCGCTTGCTAATGCGGTAACGAATGCAAATGAACGTGAGTGTTCTGCATTTCAGATCTTTACCGGAAACCCTAGGGGATGGTATACGAAAGATATTACAGATGAAGAGGCTCTTTGTTTCAAGAATAATCTTAGTCAAACTAGTATAGATCGATTTGCTACTGTCGCACACATGCCTTATCTACCAAATCTTTCTTCGCCAGAACCACCTGTTTATGAAAAATCAATCAAAGCAATGATTCGAGAAGTCAAACGATGTGATCAAATAGGAATCCCATTTCTTGTAACACACCTAGGTAGTCATAAAGGAACAGGAGCAGAAAAAGGAATCAAGAGGTTGACTAGTGCGCTGATCGAGGTTGCAGAAAAAACTAAAGATGTTACTATTCTGCTAGAAAATACTGCTGGACAGAAAAACTCAGTAGGCTCTAATTTTTCAGAATTATCTGAAATCTTTTCTAGTCTAAAACCTGCTGAAAGGTTTGGTATTTGCATTGATACCTGTCATGCGTTTGCTGCTGGATATGATTTGAAACATGAAAAAAATGTCAAGGCTACTTTTGACGAATTTGATAATGAAATAGGAATGGAGCATATCAAAATTCTACACTTGAATGATTCAAAAGGTGAATTGGGATCTAACCTTGATAGACATGAACATATTGGTATGGGGCATATTGGAAGCACTGGATTAGGTAAAGTGATTAAATTGATGAATAAAAATAAGACTCCTATAATATTAGAGACACCGATTGATGAAAGGAGGAGTGACTTTGAAGATATTGGAGTGGCAAAAAATCTTGCATAAAATTAAGAATTTATTCTACCAGGAGAGTTTGAAAATATGACATATGATAATGTAATGAAGCTCGCATTGGAACGAGGATTTTATTTTCCAAGTTCTGAGATCTATGCTGATGCACAAGCAGGTTTTTGGGAATATGGTCCATCTGGTGTAAGTTTGAAAAATAAATTCTTGGAACTTTGGAGAAGAGAATTAGTTAGACGTGATAAAATGATTGAGATTGACGGTTCACAAATAATGTCCAAATCTGTGTTTGATGCATCTGGTCATCTTGCAAGTTTTGCTGACCCAATTGTAATATGTAAAAAATGTAAATCAACACACAGAGCTGATAAAATTATTGTTGAAGTTAGTCAAATAGAGATTCCTGAAAGTGCTGACCTTGACGAATTTGACAAAACAATTGCAGAAAAAAATATCAAGTGCCCAAAATGTGATGGAGATTTTGAAAATGCAAAAAAATTCAATATGATGTTTGAAGTTGGAATAGGACCAGAAGGTGAATCTGCATATCTAAGACCTGAAACATGTCAATCAATATTTGTTGATTTTCCCCGAATATTCAAAACAATGAGAGGAAAGCTTCCTCTAGGAATTGCGCAAACAGGTAAAAGTTTCAGAAATGAGATAGCACCTAGACAAAGTCTGCTTAGACTGAGAGAGTTTTATCAGGCAGAGATTGAAGTGTTTTGTAATCCTGGAAAACTGAATGATCTGGGTAAATTCTCAGAGATTAAAGATACTAAAATTCGTATTCAAATTGATGATGAAATCAAATCAATGACATGTAAAGAGGCAGTAGATTCACAAACAATACCTAACGAATTTGTTGCCTACTATCTCGGATTATTAGCAGAGTTTTACGAAAAAACTGGAATAAATATGGAAAAAAGTAGATTCAGAAAACTAGGAGACAAAGAGAAGGCATTCTATGCAGAGGTTGCATTTGACTTTGAAGTGGAAACTGCAGTTGGTTGGTTAGAGCTTGTAGCATGTAATTATAGAGCTGATTATGATTTGAATAGTCATTCCGATAAAAGTAAAGAAAAGTTTGAGGTGATGGATGGTGATGAAAAGGTGTTACCACATGTGTTTGAACTTTCAATGGGAATAGATCGTAGTATGTACACAATACTAGAACATAGCCTACGTGAAGACAAGGAAAACGAAAGAATGGTATTATCTCTTAAACCATACTTGTCACCTATTCATGTTGGAGTTTTATCATTAGTAAAAAAAGATGGTCTTGCAGAAAAAACCGATGAGGTTTATCTAAACATCAAACGAAAGTACGATGTATTTTTGGATCATTCTGGTGCAATAGGAAGACGATACAGACGATTGGATGAAGTCGGTGCACCATATGCCATTACAATTGATCACCAAACATTAGATGATGATACAGTTACCATTAGAATGCGTGATTCCATGGAACAAAGTAGAATAAAGATTTCTGAGTTAGATGATAAACTTTCCAAGGAAACAGCTTTCCCTTAAAATTATAAATTAAAAAATAAAAAAATAGACCTAGTCTCAATATCTACTCAAGAAAATTCATTGGGTTAGATTGAGATTGGGACTCTGGTCCTGCTGTGGTTGGTATTGATGGAAATCTTTCATCTGTTTGTTGCTCTGCAACTGCTGATGCTTCTTGTAAGATTGCATCTGTCTCTTCGTTTGAGACATCAGATTCCATGGTGTTAAACGAATCACCGGATAGTGAATCTACCATTAATCCATTCAATGTTTGTGTCATCGAAGTCAATTCAGAATCGGCTTCTGGCATGAATCTGGATAACGATGATTTCAAACCTTTCATTGTTGACATTGCTGGTCCAATTGAAACCATTGCATCACCAAGGTCATGAATTGTAGTCAATCGCATTTGAACCTGTTCTAGAGATGTTCTTGCGTTGCCTAATGTTCTTGAAACCTTGCGTACTTCTGCTAATTCTGCAGACAAAACTCTGCTCGCAGATGTATCATGATTCTGCATCGCTGTTACAATTCTGGCAAAGAGTTGTTGGTCCCTTTCACGAAGCTTTGTCAACATGGAGTCCATTTTTGAAGTTTGGACTTGAAGTTTGTTCACGGCTACTTGGATTCGTGGTTTTAGTGCACCCTGTGGTTTCACAGCGTCACGAATCTTATCAGTCATGCTTTTTGTTTCTTGACGTGCCCATGTTTTGTTAAAAGCTGTCATAGGAAATTCTTGAAAATTTTACTCTTAATGCAAGGTGTGCATTTAGATCAACACTAGGCTAAATTTAGCTTACAAACAGTAAAAACTATAAAAGAAATGAGTGATTTATGGCGAGAATCATAGTATTTGATTCAGGATTTGGCTCTTTATCAATAATAAAACCAATACAACAAGCAGTAAAGTCTGAAATCATCTATTTCGCAGATCAGAAAAATTTTCCTTATGGACAAAAATCAATACATGAACTAACAAAAATTATAACAAAACGACTCGAATTACTTGAAGAACAATTTAAGCCTGATCTGATTGTTGTTGGATCTAATACTCCATCATTACTAGTTCATATTAAGAAAAAAAATGTGATCAAGGTATTACCTCCAATTAAGATGGCAGCTAAAATCTCAGTGACAGGAAACGTTGCAATACTTGCAACACATGCTACCATAAAAAGTAAAAAATTATCTGAGTTTATAAAAAAGAGTAAACTGCCAAAGCGTATTCATATTAAAAAAATAAACACATCAAAGCTAGTACAATTAGTTGAATCTGTAAAATTTATTGATGATAAAAATTTGTGTAAGAGAACCATTAACAAAGTTCTCAATCAAGAATTTTCTAAATACAATATTGATGTTGCTACGTTGTCTAGCACACACTTACCATTTTTATTGTCATTTTTTAATAAACAATTCCCTACTGTCAACTTTCTAGATCCTGGACAAGAAGTTGCAGATAAAGTTAGAAAAACTGTAAAAAAACCATCAAAAAGAAATAGTATGAAAATTTTTACATCATCTAAACCAGAAAAATTTCAAAAGGATCTTTCAAAGATTGGAATTAAACAAAAGGTTACTTTTTTGAATTAGTTTTTGCTTTTCTAAATCCATGACTAAAGCTCTTATCATATAGTTTGGAATATTCATATGATTTTGGTTTTATAACGTCACCAATTATGACTATTGCTGTCCGTGTAATTTTTTTTTCTTTAATCTTTTTTGAAATTGTTTGTAATGTTCCTGTGATGATCATTTGATCAGGCCAGCTTGCACGGTAAACAACTCCAACTGGTGTTGTCTTTGGGTATCCACCTGCCACCGCTTCCTTTACAATATTATCGATAAGTTGAACGCTAAGATAAAAGATCATTGTAGATTTGTGTTTTGCAAGCTCAGAAATCTTTTCACGTTTTGGAACCTTTGTACGTTTTTCTGCTCTTGTAATAATCATGGTTTGTGTCACTCCAGGTAGTGTAAGTTGTGAACCAAGTGCAGCTGCAGATGCAAGAAATGATGTGACGCCTGGAATTATTTCTGAATTGATTTTCTCTTTATGTAGATTATCCATCTGTTCACGTATTGCTCCGTAAATAGTTGGATCACCATCATGTAGCCGTACTACATTTTTGCCTTTTTTTGCATTTTTCCTGAGAATATCGAAAATTTCCTCACGAACAAGCTTGGCTGCATCGAAGGTTTTTGCCTTTTTACACATCTTCATTATTTGCTCTGGAATAAGTGAACCAGAATACACTACCACATCTGCCTTTTGAAGCAGTTTTTTTGCCTTCACTGTAATTAGGTCTGGATCCCCTGGACCACAACCTATGAAGAAAACCTTAGACACGTTTTACCACCAAGATGGAGAAATATTTTGTTGTAAGAGTGTCATCATTAACTTCACCTAAAGTCATTTTTCTGATTATCTCATGATCCGTTCCAAGATCTTGGCCTATCGCAAAAATAGAATTGTCGGGAAATCCTGCATCCTTTAAAACCTGAATCACTTGGTCAAAATATCTTCCATCCTTAAGAAAGATCATGCTTTCTGAATTTTTTGCAATTTCCTTGACAGATGATAAATCGTAACAGGATGGAATTACTGCAACTTTTTCTGAGCCTTCAGCTATACTGACCCCTACTTTAGATGCAAAAGTGAATATTGAAACGATCCCAGGTATTACAGTGATCTTCATCTCTGGGTGGTTGGTTCTAATTTCTCTGTTCATGTAGATCCATGTACTGTACAGATATGGATCACCTACTGTAAGATATACAACATTTTTCCCAGATAATACCTTTTCAGCCATTATCTTTGCATTTTTTTTCCAAGTTGACTCTAACACACTCTTATCTTTGGTCATAGGAAAAATTAGGCGAACAATTTCCTGATTTTTTGATTTATCTATTATTGAGGAAACAACTGATAGTGCAATACTTGGTCGATCTTCGTGTGAGGCAGGACACATTATTGTATCAGCTGCTTTGATTGCATTTACTGCCTTTACTGTAAGTAATTCTGGATCTCCTGGACCACAACCAACACAAACAAGTTCAGCCAAACCAATCATCCTATTTTTTTGTAGCTGATAAAATTGTAACCGGATTTCGTGCAAGCATCATAGTTCCAGTTGTAGTCTTTCGGCTCTTTGAAATAGTGACTTGAGTTATATCAACAGAATCAAAATTTAGTTCTTGAATTGAAGATAAAACAGAAAAGATAGTTTCAATCAAAATCATTCCAATAACTATTCTTCCGCCTGGCTTTAATTTATCCTGACAGATATGCATAATTTCATTCGTATCCGTGCCTGTTCCACCAATAAAAATTGCATCTGCATTTGGCAGTTCTGAAATTTTTTCTTTAGCATTTCCAAGAATGACTGAAACATTTGTAAGATTAAATTTCGCAAGATTTTTTTTCGTGAGCTCTATTGCTTTTTCATCATAATCTATAGCATGAACGTGGCCAGATTTATCAACTTGATGTCCAGCTTCTACCGATATGGAACCAGATCCACATCCAATATCATAAACTGTCATTCCAGATTTTAATCTAGCCTTGCTAATTTGAACTACTCTAACTTCTTCCTTTGTGATTGGAATGTTTTGAGCTCGCTCGAAAAATTCATCAGGGATACCAGGAGTTTTTGCATTCCACATAATTATACATCAACCTATTAGGTAAATGGAACCGATATGTTATCTTGTGGAAGATTCAATAGTGTGTATGTTAAGATCCATGCAAATAGATAAAGAAAGATATAACTTCCGATTCCTGTTGTAACAAGCTTTTTTCTATCTGCCCTTGAGAAGTTTATCTTCATTCCCTTTGCGATGAAACAAGTTACAATAAACAACACTATCATAAATACAATTGATGACCATCTGTGTTCTTCACTGTCTTCTATTCCTTCAAAAATGAATGTAGCTATGGCTCCACCTATAAGTGCAAACGCAATACGCATCCAAAAAAGTACATTAGTACGTTTTTTCGTTAGAAGTTCTTCTTGCGAACTAACAGGTGGTGTAGATGTATCCACGGGTTCAGGTGGTGGTGAGTCACGTCGTTCTCTTGGTGGTGAGTCACGTCGTTTAGCTATTCGTGGTCTTTCTGACTCAGTTGGTTCAGCTGTCCACTTGCCTGACACACTGCCATCATCTGGTTCTGGTTCCGGTTCTAAGGAAGTTTCTTCGTGAGCAGGAGCAAATCTTCGCTCTGCCGCATCCAAATCAGATTCGGTTAATCCTACCGCTTCGTATATGGTATAATCAGGATAATTTCGGTCAAACCAATCTCTGTAGTCTTCTTCTCTAACATATCTCTCGATATAGGTATGAGGATCTCTGTTTGGATCCACAAAACCAAGAGGCTTCCTTTCTCTTGAACCAAATCTTTTTTTTCTTTTACCGTGTCTAACCAATGAAATTTCTAGATTCAATCAGGTGTGCCTTTTTTAAAACCTTTGTCTAATAGGCAGGAAAATCGATAAGAGTATAATCGGAGATACATATACTCACTTATGCAACTAGCTGGAATTGAACTGAGATATCTAGTCAATGACATAGATCAGAAAACTGAGGGTTATTACGTCGCCAATATTTATGGTATTTCAAAGGATAGTCTGCTTTTCAAGTTTCGCCATCCAGAAAATCCTGATGTTTTATTGATGTTATCAACTAGTGGAATTTGGGTTACAAAAGTGAAGATAGATCAAATAGAACCAAATAAACTGCTAAGACGACTCAGAAGTGATCTTCTAAGATCAAAACTGAAGGAGATAAAACAAATAGGAACTGAACGCGTTGTATATCTAACATTTTCTAATTTTGAAAAAGAGTTTGTTATTGTAAATGAATTATTTGGAGATGGAAACATTATACTTTGCAATAGTGATATGAAGATTCTCGCGTTGCTTTATTCCGTTAATGTTAGACATAGACAATTAAGAGTGGGCTCACCATATGTCCCTCCTCCAGAAAACAACTTCGATATACTCAAAATGACAGAAACGGATATTGGTGAAGTTAGATTTACTTCAACTCCAGTTGCAAAATGGATAGGACGTACGTTAGGTCTACCAAGAAAATATGTTGAGGAGATAACAAGGTTGTCAAACGTCGAATCAAAAAAGAGTGGAACAGAAATATCAAACGAAGAGATAAAAAGTCTATTTGATAATGCTACTAAAGTTATCAATAATGTAGTAAGTGGTAAACATGATCCTATGATTTCTCGTGGTGAGGAGATAAATGTTCATCCTATCCCATTGGGAGAAGAAAATCTTGAAAAAATTTCTAGTTTTATGGAGGGTCTTGATACTGCTTTCACGGAAAATATTCTTAGTAAAGGAAAAACAAGTCAAAGTAGTTCTTTCCAGAAAAAAATTTCAGAGTTAGAGACAAGGTTGAACGAACAGACAAATGCAATAAAGGTTGTAACTGACAAATCAGAAAAAATTGCCGATGTTGCAAACTCACTTTTTGATTATGTATCTCAGGGAATTTCATCGATGAGTGATTCACGAATTAGTGGTTTATTGAAAACTAACAATGCAGAAATTGTAAAGGAGAAAGGAATCACGTATATCAAAGTTGAAGATGCTAAAATCAAAATAGATTTGGAATCATCTCTTCCAACAATTGCGTCCAAACTATTCAACGAATCAAAGAAACAAAAATCTGCAATAGGTGCTATTGAGAAATTAATTAAAAAAACTGAGAAGGAGTTAGAAAAAACTATTGAGAAGGGTGAAAATGCAAAGCAGGCTATTAGCTTCTCTGAGGTCAGAAAGAAAAACTGGTTTGAGAGATATAGATGGTTTTTTACATCTGACGGATTTTTGGTCGTGGGCGGGCGTGATTCATCATCCAATTCTGCTGTCATACGAAAACATCTTGAAAAAGACGACAAGGTCTTTCATGGAGAAATTTATGGTTCTCCATTCTTTTTGCTGAAAGATGATGGTTCTTCTATGGCTTCAAGCCTGAATGAAGTTGCACATGCTACAGTTTGTTTTAGCCGTGCCTGGAAAGAATCAATGTATGGTACCAATGCTTATTGGGTTAACCCAGACCAAGTCAAAAAAGGAGCCCCCAGCGGACAATCCATGGGAAAAGGTTCGTTCATCATTGAAGGACAACGTAACTTTGTCAAAATTGCTACTCTGAAAATGTGTGTAGCAATTGTCGAGTATGAGGGAGCTCATTTATTGACTTGTGGTCCACCTGCACTGAAAGAAAACTGCGTTTCGTATGTCATGATAGAGCCCACAGGAATGGAAATGGTTGATGCTGCAAAAAAAATTCGATTGGAATTGATATCAATTAATGAGCCCATTGCAAAATCATTTAGTGTTGATGATTATGTACGAGTGTTACCAGCTGGTCCTTGTAAAATAATAGAATCTGGTTCTTAATCTTCTCGATATCTTTTCTTGTAAGGATCTTTGTATCTTTTTTTCTTTATTTTTTTAGCCAAGAGATATTTCATCTCCATCTTTTATTTTGTCATATTCATCAGGTTCCAAAATAAACAATGGAATGTTTGCCAGTGCACAACCAGATGCAACAGTAAGATCAACTTTCTGACAAACCATCGCTAGTGGAGATACATTATGTGATTTAATGGAATAAATTGTATATGCACCTACGCTACTACCTATACCGTTTGGAAAAATTAGTATACTATCCTTGATTGTTTTCCCATAAAGGTCGTGTTTTTCATCAATAATTTCTCCAGTTTTTTTATCAATTGTTCCTAGAAAGTTGATTGGTTGGTTAGACTTGAGTGCTTTTCCTGTTACCTTTCCTTTTACAATAATTTTTTGAGTCAACTTGTCTCATCCTCAATAATTTTCGATAATGGTTTTAGGTTTACATCTAAACCATTTGAATTTTTAAAATAATACGCACCCTTGATGCTATTTGTTGTAACGCTGTCTACATCCTTTTTGGTAACCAATGGAGTCAAACATGTACAACAATCTGACATTAGCTCACAACCAGCACCTTCCAGTTGACCTGCATAACCTAAACTTCTTGCTTGTTCCTGAATTGATCTTGGGCAAAATATCAGACATCTTTTCTTGAATGCTCTTTGCTTTAGCATTGCACCAAGGTCAGCCATCTCCTCAAGTCCAAGTTGTGGACTTCCAAGCGTGATTATGTCACCTGAATCCGCTGTGTTTAGCTCATCAAATACATTTTGCATCTCCTTTTCATCAAAATCTACCTTTTCAGATGCATTACTGTTATCATCCAAAACAAACTTGCCACAAGATCCTGACGTTCCCATACTTGCACATAATGACTTGTTACATCTTTTGTCCAAGTTCTTTACACCAGAAATTGCAACAGACTTGTCCGCTACCTTTCCAGCGAAATATCCCAACAGCCCAAATGTAAGCTCGTTTGGATCTTGAACCTTCATTGAAATTGACATACTTGGCGAATCGTCTTTACGAAGATCAGAGTATGGACTTTTGCCAGTGATTGCGCTTGCAAGCGCAGAAAATGCACTTTCTTTGTTTGTCTTTAGATGTCCAATCGAGTTTGCATAAATTGCTGCATTGCTTTCTGCAAATGATACTTGTGTGTCTTCTCTTGGAAGGTCATAGATTTCGTAGGGAATGCAAGAAAATGAAGGAGTCATTCCCATCTTTCCATATGACTTTCTAATGCTTTCCTGCTTTTGTATAAAATTTTCATCAAGGCCAAACTTTTCTACACTGTCCTTGTCATAGCCCATCGGATTTACCGTAGTTAAAACTTTGAACTTTGCATCCTTGCTTAGATTTGCCAGGAATTCTTCCCCTGCATCACCAATTGTATTATAGTTTACACCAGATACATGAGCCCAATGAATTGGCACGAGTCTTTCTGCATCTGTTGCTTCGCCAACCGCAGATAATATTCTATATGCTGTTTGTAGCGATTCTCCGTGTTCTCCATTGAGTGATTTCTCTTCTTCCCTTGTTAATTCCAATGAGTATGATTTGGTTTTTCTCTATAATAGTGATTACGGCTATTTCTTTGCACCACAATTGGTACAAAACAAATCTTCGGCAGAAATTGCAGCGCCACACTTTACACACATACCAAATGCAGAATCTTGATTTGATTTTCCCGGTTTCCTGGTGATTTTCTCTCCTATTTCACCATCTTCATCTATGGTAAAACCTTCTTCTGCATTCGCAAGATATTTTTTCTCATATTCTTTTAATTCTTCTTTTCGTGATTTCTTACCAGATTCGGTTTGTGGTTGACTTGGTTCTGTCTCTTCAACTTGTCTGACTACACGTTTAGGTTTCCTAGGTTCAGGGCTAAGCCTTCTCCCTAGATGTTTTTTCGTTAATCCTTCCAAGTATTCCAAATCAGAAATGTAGAGTCTCTTTCCTTTTTCTAGTCTTACTCTTAGGTCATTTAGTCTGTATCTATCACCAGCTCCAAGTGCGATAAGTTCCTCTACATCATTTATCAAAGATCTCAAGGATTTTCTTTTTATTTACTGAAAATTAAACTTTATAGCCTTACAAAAAAAAATCAAGTGAAATGGACGTTACTGAAAAACTAAACCTAATCTCAAGACCTCCGATTGAGGAAGTTGTTACTGAGGAAGAGTTGTTAGAATTATTAAAAACAAATTCAA
>CAZCFF010000021.1:0-16006 GCA_964497885.1 uncultured Candidatus Nitrosopelagicus sp. | reverse complement strand
TGCCTTAGCTTCTGTAGGTTTTGCCTTAGCTTCTGTAGGTTTTGCCTTAGCTTCTAGTATTTTTGTACGCCATTTATCATCCGTTTTTAATGATGTAATTAGTAAATTAGAAGTATGAATCAAAATATCAACTTTATCACCTTTTATTTTTTCTTTTTTGATTCCTTCAATTGCAACTCTATTTCCATCTAAGGAAATTTTAGTTACTTTTCCGTTAATCCCTTTATACTCACCACGAGTTACTTTCACAATATCACCATCAAGAATTCTGATATGTCGACGACCATATTTTTGTCGAAGTTGTTTTGATAGCGATGCTCCTAGTTGTTTATTACGTACTTGATTATTTGCACGATAAATTTGTTGATTTCTAACTTTACCCGCCTTCATATTATACCACCATTGATGCCAAGTTAGCAATACGTGGCCATTTTTCTGATGCTTCCGCAGAGACAGGTCCCTTAATGTCAGTTCCTTTTACTTCTCCTTCAGGTGTGATAAGTACAGCTGCATTATCCTCAAATGATACCCTAACTCCGTTTAATCTTCTAATTGCATATTTTTGTCTAATAATAACTGCACCGTAAACTTGTTTTCTTAATTCTGCAGGACCCTTTTTCACAACAACATTACAGAAATCACCAACTGCAGCAGATGGCAGCCTTGACACCCTAGTTTTATATTTATGAACATTCACCACTTCCAATATTTTTGCACCAGTATTATCAGCACATACAATTTGTGCACCAACTGGAATAACTCTGGTGACATATGGTCTAAATTCAATTACACCTTTTGATGCTTTACTACGTGCTCCACCCATTATTCTTTAACCTCCACTACCACAAATGAAACAGATTTTGCAAGTGGTCTACATTCAGCTGCAACAACAAGATCTCCATCATTAACATCTAAGTTTGAAGGAACATGTGCATGTATTCTATTCTTACTTCGACCATATCTTTTGAATTTTTCAAAATAGATTGGAAATTCTTTTTCAAGTATTACAGTATTTTTTGCCATAGATTTGATAACTTTACCCTCAAATATTTTACCGCGTATAGATAATGATCCATTAAATGGATTTTTCTTGTCATTATCTTCTGGTTTCATTTTTGGATTTTTAACTGGTAATCCAATATTTCGTGCCTTAGCTTCTGTAGGTTTTGCCTTAGCTTCTGTAGGTTTTGCCTTAGCTTCTGTAGGTTTTGCCTTAGCTTTTGTAGGTTTGGTCATTTTTTCATCACTATCCTATGTTCTGGTTTTTTAGAAATCATTCTTCCATTGAGTAAAATTTTTCTCCCATTTAATTCAAATTCCCATTCATTTTGCATTTTTGGAAATTTTTTCAAGCCTTTCGTTGTGGACAAAACAAATGTTGATTTTGTTTCATTAACAATACATCCTTTGATGTTATTAATTTGAGGGTTTGTTGATTTTAGAATTTTTGTTTGCATACCAATCATTTCATGAAATTTTAAATTTTCTAAAGTAATCATTTATTATTCAACTCATTAAGTCTAGTTAGTATTCTGGCAACATTTTTTCGTACTGCTCCAAGTTTACCACTTTCTTTTCGTAATGTACCCTTACTTGATTCAACACGTAGTTTTGAGAGCTCAGAACGCATCTCTTCTAATCTGTCACGTAGATCTTTTTCATTTAATTCTCTTATGGTTTTTGCACTTAATTTAGCCATTACTTAAATTCAGCCTCTTCTTCTTCTAATGTTTCAACTTTTTCAATAATTTTTTCTGCATTAACTATTTCTTCTGATTCTGATTCTGCTTTTAATTTTGCCTCTGCTTCTGCTTTTAATTTTGCCTCTGATTCTGCCTTTGATTCTGTCTTTGGAATTTTTTTCTTTAAATCAAATTCTGGGATGATTTTTTCTTTTTGTGCAATTCGGATTCTAATACCAATTAGTCCCATTGGTGTTTCTACATGTGCAATATCTTCATCAACAATTACTTCAGCATGATGACCAGCTCTTGGGAGAATTCCTAACGAATGTTTTTCAAATGCAGATCGATCACCACGTAATTTACCCGAAATTGTGATTTGTACTCCCATAGCTCCACTTTCCATTATTTGTTGTAATGTCCACATAGTTACCCTTCTAAATGCGGTTCCACGTTGAATATGAGCAGCCATTCTATTACACATGACACTTGGAGATAATTCTGGTTTTTTTATTTCTTCAACAGCAATTTGTGGGTTTTTTAATTGAAAATCTGTTTCTAATTTAGTTGTTAATTCTTTAATACCAGTTCCTTTCCTACCTATAACAATTCCAGGTTTAGTAACAAAAAGAGTTATTCTAGTACCAGTAGGTGTTTTAGCAACTTCAACTTTTGAAAATCCAGCCTCTTTAATTTCTTTTCTCAGAAAATCATTTAGGAGCATCAAATTATAATTATCTTTTATGAGAGTTTTAACCTGAGTCATTTTTATTTCTCCTGTGCAACCAGTTCAATATGTGTCAATACATTATTTTTTGGTGTTGCTCTACCTTGTGCACGTGGAATAAACCGTTTTACTAATCTACCCTTATGCACAGTAGCATTAACTATTTTTAATCTATCTAAATCCATTCCCTTGTATTCTGCATTTGATTCTAAATTATCTAATAATTTCAAAATTTCAGTTGCAGCTTTTTGTGGATATCTACCTGACATTGTTCCAGGATCTGATTTGTGACCAACTTGATTTTTGTAGCGTTTGAAAGGAATACTTCGTTCTAACTTAATTACACTAAGTAGATAATCACGAGATTTTTCAATAGATAATCCCTTAATCGATGTCCCTATTTCACGTGCATGCTTATGAGAAATTCCTTTTTCTCTGATTGCTGCACGAACATGCTTAGTTTTATCAAAATTTTGAAATGCATATGAAAATCTACCCATATTTCTCACTTCAATGGAACATACAAACTTGATCTTGATGCACCAACACCAGGTGCACCATGGTTTACACGTTTATTTGTAATAACATACTCTCCAAGATAATGACCTACCATTTGTGTGGTAACTGTCACGGGCATGAATTCTTTTCCTGAAAAAACGTTTATTGTAACTCCTACCATGTATGGAAGAATAATAAGATCACGAATATGTGTTTTAATTGGTGTAGATGTTTTATCTGTTTTTGCAGTTTTGATCTCTTTGATTAATTTTCTTTTATTATCATTAATTCCTCTAGTTAACGATCTTCTAGCTCTGGCAGGAAATACAGCAAGTAGTTTTTCTAATGATAAATCATTCAGCTCTTTTTCTGATAATCCATTATATGCAAATTCTTTAACCAATCAATATCACCATTCTTGTTGTTTTAATTTTTGAACCATATTAGAGCATTCCTATTTTAGTTGCTAGATCTCTAGCTTTATCAACAGTTTCAAATTGCACAAAGGCTTTTTTACCATATAGGGTTCTTGCTGTATTTACGCTGGTGGCTTTTTCATGATAAAGTGTTTCAATTGCTTCAGATATCATAGCCTTTGTAGATGTGTTTGTTACTATAAAACAAATTTTTGCATCATTTTCAACCAACTCGAATGTTTTTTCCGTAATATATGGATTAAGAATTATCTTATTAGCTGTTTCTGTTTTCAATTTACGCTCACCATTAATTCTAAATGAGGAGATTTTATTTCACTAATTTCTTTTAACGCACTAGTTGAATAGACAGTCAATCTAATAGGATCTGCACCAGGGGCTAAATCTAGAACGCTTAAATTTTTTGTTGTTTGAACATCAACACCAGGAATACCTTTACACGCTTTTGATAATTTTTCTGCTTTTGAAACAACAAATAAGACACTTTTTCCAATTTTTGTTCCTCTGCCTCTTAGTAAAGATTTACCAGTACGTGGTTTTCGTGATTTTAATCGTTCAATATCTTCTAGTAAATTTAATGAATGTAGAATTTTCATCATTTCATTAGTTTTTAATACTGATTCTATTTTGTCTGAAACAATCATAGGAAAATTAGATATGTTTTTAATTTTATGTCCTCTAGATTCAATAATTTCCTTTGATTTTGTTGCTGCTATTGCAGAACACAATGCAAGTTTATTTTCTTTTTGGTTTAATTTTTTATAAATTACTTTTTTTACAGTAGGTGGGTGTGCTTGTCTACCACCTCTGACAGATGCTACACCACCAGCTTCACCTTGACGACCACCTCCACCACCACGCATTTTTGCGATTCTTGATTGTCCTCTACCAGTGGGAGGGTCATTTGATCTTGCAACTACATCCATTCCAGCTGTTGGGTGTCTTCCTTGCCGTTGAAATTTATGAGAATTTAGATTTGTAAATGCCTTATGAATTAAATCTTTTCTAAATTCAGTTGAAAATACAAGTGGTAAATCAATATCTCCATCTTTTTTTCCAGATGTTGTAAGTATTGGAACTTTCATCATACAACAACTTCCAATATGTTTGGTTTGGTTATCTTTGCTGGTGTGTTTCGTATTTGTGTTCTTAGTTTCACTAGTCGCTTATATGTACCAGGAACCGATCCATGTAGTATTATAAAGTCACCTTTAACATTCCCAAAATGCTTAAATCCACCATCTGGATTGATTTTAAATTCAGCATCATTTGTGTTACTCATTATCATAATTCTTTTATCATATTCTATTCTTTGATGGAATCCGCGTTGTCCTGCTCTTGGAACAGTATACATAACATATTGTGGAGATATTGGACCAAGGGAACCAACTTCTCTCACACTTTTTCTTGATTTATG
The DNA here is from genome assembly GCA_964497885.1 of uncultured Candidatus Nitrosopelagicus sp. Classification (GTDB taxonomy): domain Archaea; phylum Thermoproteota; class Nitrososphaeria; order Nitrososphaerales; family Nitrosopumilaceae; genus Nitrosopelagicus. The sequence goes on along the minus strand of CAZCFF010000021.1, from coordinate 11,248 downwards.
TTGTTTTTTCTTTACTCCCCATCGTGTAATAGGACCTTCCCAACCTTTACCCTTAGTAATTGCTGCAGTGTCAACTGTTGCACCTGCTTCAAAAATCTGATCAATCTTTACTTCTTTTCCCAGAAGTTCTTTTACAAATAAAAATTGTTTTTCTATATCTCCACCCCTTACGGCAGCCTCAAATACATATGGTTTTTTTTGCTCAATACCAGCATTTTGTGGTGTAATAGCAACAATCGCATACACTTCCTTAACATGATGTAATAATACTTTAGTATCATTTCCAATACTCTTGTTTGTTTTTAATTTAAAAAATCGAGAAACTTGTTTAGGTAAATTATCTGCATACAAATCAAATTTTACATGTTTTCCTGTTGGATTTTTTGAATAACATCTGATACCAAGTATAACTATAGGCGGTGTTACAATTACTGTACCAAGGCTAACAAGTTGTTTACCATGGTTAGGTGTTTTTTCACGATCATCAATACTAACAATCTGTACACATCCAGCCTTAAATCCAGCATGCGCAAGTAATTTTGGTTCATCAGATTCAATATGAGGCCATTTTCTGATCCTAGATTCCATACTTTTAGCTCTTCCTCTAGGAAGGTATGCTAAACTGCCTCTACGTGGTTGACTATGTTTTCTATGTCCCATGGATTAACAAAAAAAATTGCTATCCCCATTATATACCTACTAAAATTTTACAAGTAAAATGAATTTTTGATACAACCTAATCAAAAAAAGTTAGTTATAGATGAAAACATTGTATAAAGTCCTAATCCAATACCCACAAGACCTACAATCATTGCTAGTATTAAAAAACCCTTTTTCATGATCTATAAGAACATCTTTTCTTTTTTTATATTAAGTATTGTTCAACTCAAGAAAATTTAGGATTGATAATGTTCCTAATAATGCTTCTTCAAACCGTACAGTTTCTGTAGCCTGGTTTGGGAAAAAATTCAATATATGTGAATTTTGAATTTTTTTAATATTATAACCAAGAATTTGATGAACTCCTTTTTCCGGTGAACCAAATACTACTAGTATTGGTTTTTCATAATTAACATATTGATTTATAATTATTTTTGTAGGAATTTTTCCTTTTCTTGAGGTAAGAATAATTTTTCCACCCCATTCATTTAAAATAGAAATTAAATTTGCTCTTTCCTTTACCTTATATCCCCAATATTTTTTGGTCTCTTCTTTAATTATTTCTTTGACTGTAAGTTTTGGATTAATTGTTTTTATTTTTATGATTATTCTTGTACCATATTTTGTATTTCCAAAATATGGAATAAGTTGATTTACACCAATATCTAAAAATTTTTTTCCTTTATAATTAGTAACTAATCCCTCACGTATGTCTCCAACCTGAATCATCTGTATATTAGATGTTACTAGATGACTTGGAATTTTTAAAGGTGTCATAACACCAGCGTATTTCAAGACATCCATCTTTGGGAAAAGTTTTTTTCGAAAAAATTGTGGTGTTTCTAAATATTTTAAAAGTGTAGAAATAAGTTTAGAATCATTTTTATGACCATTTCCTTCTCTATAAATAAAAATTTCATTAACCCTGAATATTGCACATGTACGGGCTATTATAGAAATTTTTTTTGTTTTATCAATTTTAGTTGCATCATCAATTAATAACGAATCGGGTATAGCAATTGATAGATTCATTATCCAGTTATGTTATTATGAAATCACACTTATTTTTTTGGTTCCATCGCATATTTTTCTTTTGAGATTTCTCCAATTTTTACAATTTCTTCATCAGATAATACATGAAAACGTTTTGTATCATTTTTTACCTCGGATATTTTGATATGATTATAGTCTTGAGTATTTTCAGCAACTTGATTTATAGCCGCAATAGCCAAAATTTTTGCATCGTCAATAGTTATATTATCTTTATACTCTTTTCGTAAAAATTCTGTAACTTTATCAGAATTAGATCCTATCGCAACCGCATTATAAGGAATATACGTTCCACTTGGGTCAGTCAAAAACAATGATGGCCCTTGCTGATCAATTCCACCAATAATTAATGCTACACCAAATGGTCTTGCACCAGCATATTGTGTGTAATGTTGAGCTTGATCAGCTAAATGTTTTGCAACAGTTTCAACATCTACAGGTTCATCATATACTAGTTTATTACTTTGTGAGAAAAATCTAGCATCATCCACCTGATTTCTAGCATCTGGAATGTATCCTGCCGCAGCTATTCCTATATGATGATCAACTTGAAATAATTTCTGTGGGGATTCATCAATTTGTAATTTTCTAGGCCGTTCTTCGGCTGCTATGATAATACCATCATTTGCTTTAATTCCAATCGCTAACGTACCTCGTTTGACAGTTTCAATTGCATATTCAACTTGATATAATCTACCATCAGGCGAAAAAACAGTAATCGCTCTGTCATAACCCTGTTGTGCTGGCATCAAATTGATTCTTCTCTATGAAAGTTTAATTTAAGTCTAGTTGGTAATTAGCGTCATAATTCATATGTAATTTATTATATCCCAATACATGAGATTTGTACAAAAAACTATTATCATTCTATTAGGTGTGTTCGTTTTTGGATTTTTCATTTCTACAGTGCATAATATGATTTGTAATGGTCACTTTACTGACATCTGCTAATTTACGCTCGTATTTTTCTTTTGATTGTAAATTCTAGTTAATCTTGTTTTTATTAAATAATACTAAACATCATTAATTATGGAGAAATTTAATATTAAATTGCAATTATCTGAAGTACCAACTGTTACCCAAACTAAAAAATTGAAAAATTATTTTAAAGAAATGCCTGTTGATGAAATAATTTCTGGGTTAAAATTTGCCAATAGTCGTTGGGTAGCTAAGGATGCTGGCGTGTTGAATGTCGGCAGAAAAAGTATATTAAAAAAAGAAATTCATTCGATTACTCCAGAACAGGCACAATGGAGGTTGAAAAACTGGAAAATGATGATCGCAAATTATCGTAGACGTGGTTATAGTTACCCAACAATTTCTAGGATTAAAAATTCTCTTCGTCAGATTAGCAAAAAAACTAAATCATAAATTCTTTTTCTTTAGAAGTATTTTTTGTAAATATTGATGGTGGTTCAGGTATTTTAGATATAGCTTCACCCTCAATAACAGCATGTGCTTCTTCTAGTATAGCTGTTGTATCCTGGTCAAGATGATCATTTGACATAATTGATTCCTGATCAAATGTTGACGTTGTCATTACATCATTTAAGACTCCAGTTAAATCTTGCAGTGAAGCACCAACTCCTGGCATTAAGCTAGAAATTGATGGTGCTAATCCCTTTATCAGTGACATACATGGACTCAATGTTATTACAACATCACCTAGTTCTGAAACAGTACTTAGTCTGAGCTGTATCTGTTCCATTGATAATCTTGCATTTCCTATCATAGTTTTTATTTTTTTTAGTTCCGTTAATTCTACTGCATATGATCTAGCTTTTGATTCATCTCTTGCTCTTTTTGCATCCACAATTTTATTAAATATTCTATCATGGTTATCCTGTAACTTTTTATGTGTGCCTTCTAATTTTGCAATCTGAATTTGTAATGCGGATTGTGCATTATGTATTTTATTTTTTAAAGCTGATTCGGGTTTGACTTTGTCTAGAACTTTTTGTGACATACTCAAACCATTTTTAATATCATTCCAATTTTTCACAATGAATCCCAACTATATTGACTCAGAAAATATCAATTTTGTTGATTAACTAAAAAAAAATGATCTAAATGGTCACTTTTTTTTCAAAAACACCTTGCCACGAGTAAATTTGCATGATGATACAATATCTATCTATATTTTATTCATATTTAGTATTCAATGACTTTTTAACTGGATAATTTTTAAGTTTGACATGAATACTAGATTACTAGTTGCGGGTATTGCTTTGGCTATTGTAGTTGCTTTTGCATTTTTTATGGGATCTCCAATGTTTGGAGGATTTGATCTAAATAGATAATTATTCTATACTGAACTTTTTTTTGGCTTTTTCAAATATCATTAATGATGATTTTATTTGCTTTTTTGTTAATGATGCAGTAATTGATAGTCGTATGCGTGCATGATTTTTTGGTACAGTTGGATATCTAACTGGTTGAACAAATATTCCATTTTTACGAAGATACCTTGCAAATTCTATTGCCAATTTTTCTTTTCCAATAATTATCGGGATAATGTGTGATTCTGATTTATTTTTATAACCTATTTTTTTTAGACCGTCTGAAAAATTATTGGTATTTTCCCATAACCGTTTCCTTCTTTTCTCTCTATCAGAATCAAACCTTCGAATCGCATCATCAACAAACAACGAAGGAAGTGCTGATGTATAAATAAATGACTTTGATTTGTTTACACATAATTCACTCATTTTTTTCTCTGATGCAATGTATCCGCCAAATGATCCAAGACCTTTACTGAGACTACTGGTGTAAACATCAATTTTTTTTTCTACACCAAAATAATTTGCGGAACCCCTACCATCTTTTCCCATTATAAAATCTCCATGCGCATCATCTAATATTGTAATTGCATCATGTTTTTCTGATATTTCTGAGATTGTTTTTAAATCAGCATAATCTCCGTCCATACTGAAAATTCCCTCAGTAATGATAAATTTTCGTTTAGAGCCAGTCTTTATTTTGGAATTTAAATCAGACATATCATTATGCTTAAAAATTGTTATTTTTGCACCGGTTATTTTACATGCTTCGATTAAACTGGCATGATTAAATTCATCACTATAAACATGATCTTTCTTTTGAATAAGTGATGATATCACTCCAAGATTTGCCATGTAACCTGTTGGGAAAATTAATGCACTGCCTTGTGATTTATGTTTAGCTAGTTTATTTTCAAGAATTTTAAATGATTCATCATTACCTGAAATTAATCTTGAGCTTGACTGATTTTGTTTATTAGATAATTTTGGTGCCTTTATTCCCAAATAATCGTTAGAACAGAGGTTAATCAGTTTTTTTGAATTTACTTGTATCATTGAACCCATATTTTTGACATCATACATTTTACGATGAAGATTATTCTTTTTGATGTATTCTAACTGCTGATTTATGAAGGATAATCTAGACTTCAAGATTCATCTTTTTTAGCATTTTGATGTCTTTTTCTGGTGAGTTACCATTCATTGTTAAGTATCCAGAACTAATAATTCCATTAGCACCACTTAGTAAGAGTTTTTGTCCATCATCCACAAGATTTACTTCCCTTCCACCTGATATTTTGATTATAGATTTGGGTAAAAGAAATCTAAGAGTAGCAAAAACACGTATAATTTCCTCAATTTTGACAGGTTTTTGAATTTCTAGTGGTGTCCCAGGAATTGGAACTAGTAAATTAATTGTAACTTCTTCAGGCTGGAATGAAGCGATTTCAAATAGTAATTCTTGACGTTGTTTTTTTGTTTCACCAATTCCTATTATTCCTCCAGTACATAATTCCAATCCAGCATCCCTTGCAATATTCAGTGTATTGACTCTGTCTTGATATGTATGTGTGGTACATATATCTGAAAATTTAGATTTTGATGTTTCAAGATTATGATTATATCTAATAACTCCAAGTTCTTTCAATTTTATCGCTTGCTCAATTGTTAAAAATCCTAAACTGCATTCAATTGAAATACCAACTTTGTCATTAACTTCCTTTATTATATCACAAACTTTGGTAAAATCGTCATTTGATGGTTCTTTCCATGCAGCAACTAAGCAATATGAATTGGCTCCAGACTGTTTTGCTTTTATGGCTTCCTTTACTACTTCCTCTGATGACATTAGCTCATATTGGTCAATCCCCGTATCAAAAAATGCTGATTGGCCACAAAAAGAGCAATCTTCACTACAATAATTCTTTTTGATATTTGCTAATTGCTCTAGATCAATTTTTGAACCATGAAACTTTCTAGTAATCTCATTTGCTGCATCTGATAACTGTTTTAAAAAAATGTTGTTTAAATTAAATAAAAACGATGCATTTTTTATTGTAATATTTTTTCCAGTAAGAACTTGTTCTTTACAAGAACTGATTAATTGGTCCTCATTCATGATTTTATTATTAAAATTTCTCTAAATAAGCGTTAACTTAGCCAAATTTTATGGTTAACCGTTAATTAGTATGATTATGATTCTATATGTATAGTATGAAAAATGAAGGTATTCTTTGGCATCCTAACACTCAGATGACTGAATGGAATAGTTTTCCTGAAATTGTTTCTGGAAAAGGAATGTGGCTATATGATACATCTGGGAAAAAAATGCTCGACGGTGTGGCTAGTATGTGGTGTAATGTATGGGGTCATTCAAAACCTGAACTTGTGAATGAAATAGTTAAACAGACAAAAACTCTTCAACATTGCTCTTTATTCAACCTAACAAATCATCCTGCTGAACAGCTTTCTAAGAAATTATTGAAATTGAATTATAACATGAATAGTGTATTTTTCTCTGATAATGGTTCAACTGCAATGGAAATTGCTATCAAAATTGCTTTACAATACTGGAAAAATATTGGAAAAAATGATAAAACCAAAATTGCTACATTAGAAAATGGTTATCATGGGGATACATTTGGTGCAATGTCAGTAGGATACGTACCAGAATTTTTCTCTAAATTTAGGACAAAACTGTTTTCTACAATTCAACTTCCTGTACCAAAAAATAATAGAATTCCAAAAAATATGACATATGACGAATTTGAACAAGATTGTTTATCAAAAATTGAAAACAAATTAAAGAATGATCATACAATTGCTGCATTTGTGATGGAAAGTGGTGCACAGATGGCTGGCGGTGTAATAATATATCCAAAAAGTTTTCAGAAAAAGATTAGTCAAATATGTAAAAATAATGATGTTTTATTAGTACTTGATGAAATTGCTACAGGATTTGGAAGACTTGGATCAATGATTGAATACAAATCTCAAAATTCTATTCCTGATATTGTTTCATTTGGAAAAATGCTTACCGGTGGATATCTTACCTTTGCCGCAACACTAGTTACCAAAAAAATATCTGATTCATTTTTGGGAGAATTTTCTGAAATGAAACATCTTTTTCATGGGCATACCTATACAGGTAACCCAATATCTGCAGCATTATCTCTCAAAAATTTGGAATTATATGAAAAATATGATCTAATCACAAAAATTCAAAAAACATCTGGAATCTTTCAAAAAAGAATAGATGAAATACTTAAGCTGGATTTAGTTTTTGATATCAGACATAAGGGAATGGTCATGGGTATTGAATTGATGAATAATAAGAAATCAAAATCAAATTCCCGATCAAATTATTCTATAAACAAAATTGTATTTGAGGAAGGTAGAAAACACCAGATTTATTTTCGTACTCTTGGCAATGTCATAATGTTAGTTCCTCCATTAGCTATATCTCAAAATGATTTAAATTTCTTAATAGACGGAACAATAAAAACAATCAAAGGGATTTCTGGGAAATTATAATGAAATCACTTTTTATCACTGGAACTGATACTGATATTGGAAAAACATGTGTAACTGCTAGTATCGTAAAAAATCTTAGAGATAGAAATATTGATGTTGGAGTTATGAAGCCACTTGCGTCTGGATATAAAAAAAATACCAATTCCGTATCTGAAGATGTTGAAATTTTAATGAAATATTCTGGTTCATATGATCCTGTAGATTTAGTTAATCCATATTTCTTTGAAATCCCAACTTCACCATACGATGCATGTAAAATCCTTACCCAGAAAATCAATCTCAAGAAAATAATTGATGCATATCATAAATTACTCTCTTCTCATGATTTACTTATTGTTGAGGGTATAGGGGGATTAATGACGCCTATAACTCAAAATTATTTTATTTCAAATCTTATCTCTGAACTTAATATTGATACAATAATTGTTACAGGATCTAAACTTGGTACTGTTAATCATACATTGTTAACATATGAACATTGTAAACAAATGCAATTAAAATTAAAAGGATTTGTGATCAACCAAACAGAACATGATGGCTATAAATTGTCTAATTTAAAACAACAAATTACAGAACTTACTAACCAAATTGTATACTGTGCAATTCCTTATCATGAAAATTTTGATTTGGATATGTACGTAGATAATTTTCCAAGTTTTGTTAATGTTTCAGATTTTGGATTTGAAAATGTTTAATCTGTTCATATTTTTTAATTTTGTAAAATTTTGTAAATCATCTAAAAACCTAGAAAATGATTCTTTCTCAATTTTATAAACCTCTTGTGAAATATTGATTTCATCTTTAGTAATTACCCAAATGTTTTTATCAGTTTTTTGAATTTTTTTTGCTGCTTGTACTCTTTGCTTTATTATATTATTATTTGATGATTTATCAAAAAATATTAAAATTGAATTATCAGAATTTTTCTTTAACTCAACTAAATTTGGGATAACCATGTCCAATTCTATATTTTCATACGAAATTTTTCTTTGACTAGGAATTAACATTTCTGTAAATAAATAATGTGTAAAACTTTCTGCTAACACACCCATTTTTTCCATCTCATCAATTTTTGTATCAACTGATTGCAAGGCTTTTGTATACGTTAATTCAAATAATTCTGAATATCTTTTCTCTAAAAGTAATTTATGAATAGTTTCTTGTCCAATTGCATTGATTTTTGAATATAGTATATCTTTGATAGATAAATTTTCACTCATTTGTGTTATTCGATATATTCGTAATAACGTTCTCCTCTACTTTCTGGAGATGTTTTTACATTTGTAAGGATAAATTCTTTTTTAGCTGAATGAATATTGTTTTCCGTATCACGTTTATTTTCGTGTAATTCTTCATATTCTTCTAATGTTAATTTGGTTCTAACACCAATTTCTGATTCAAGATTCATATCTTTTACAACTTCTTCGTATTCTGGTTGTATTAAACCACTAAATACCATGGCACTAGCTCCACTTCCATAGGAACCAAATCCAACACGTTTTCCATTTAGATCAATACCTTTTTGATATTCAAATTCTAAACTACTTCTAAATCCAAGATACAACGATGCAGTGTAAAGATTTCCAACCATCTTAGATGCAATCAATGAACTGGCAAGTTTTGATTCATATACTTCAGCATATTTTTCTGTTTTTGTAAAGAGTTTTGTGAATTCATGATCTTTAGCCATAAACTCTGCATCAGCAAGAACTGATTCTATAGTACCACGAGGGTCCTTAGGTATTGGTTCTTCCATACCAATTTCTGCAATTATGTTTTTCCATCTTGGTAAATCTCTCCATTCATGTCTAACAAGATAAGCAAGTGCTTTTTTACCCATATTACTATACGGAAGATGCATGTTAAGATAATCAATGTGATCAAGAATTGTTTCATCATCTTTTAGTTTAACAAGTCCTGTTTTTTGGACTTTTTCTTTATAACTTGCTAATGCGTTTTTGACCTGAATTAGGTATAAAAGATTAGAATACTGTCCATGAACAATTGGAGTTTCTTTACCAAATGGTCTGTAAAAATCATATTCATTTTTGATAGATGTTGATGTAACTTTTGGGTCGAATGCTAACAATCTTGGATTATCATTGAGTAACATAGCAATGGCACCAGCACCCTGTGTGACTTCACCACTAGAACCAAGATCATATTTTGCTATATCTGATACAACAACTATAGCATTTTGATCCTCAGATTCACCAGCTCTGATCCAATTTGTATTATCATATAATGCATATGAACCACTAACACAAGCAAATTTACATTCAATACCACCGCAGTGTCCAAATGATTCTTTACCATAGACCTGTTCTAACATTCCTATAACGTAAGAATTCATTGCCTTTGATTCATCAAACGATGATTCAGTTGCAACGTATAATCTACCAATTTGTTCTGGTGATAGTTTATTTTTTTGCATGAGATTAAGGCAAGCGTTTGCCGCAAGACATGCTGGATCTTGATTCGTGTCTACAATTGCCATTTGTTCTACACCTAACCCACGTTGTAATTTTGCTGGATCTAAGCCTCTCGCTTTAGCAAAATCTGATGCTTCCAGGTACAAATTTGGGACATAGAGTGCAATATCATCTATTCCTGCTGTCATAGCTTGCCTTCGAAACTTAGCATATATACATTTCCAAGTGAATTTTTCTATATAATTTACAATTTTTAGATCGCTATATAATCATAAAAAATATCAAATCATGCGTAGAGAAAAGATACCAGTATGTAAATAAATGAATTAAATGAAAAATATACATGAAAAATGTATTTGTTAATGGATATGGATCTATTGGGAGTAGAATTGCGGAATTCATTAAAGATGATCCAGAAATAAATGTGATCGGTATAGGCAAACACTCTCCAGATGGGAAAGTTGATCTTGTATTAAAAAATGGATTTTCTGTATATGTTCCTGAGAAAAAAATTGATGATTTTAAAAATTATAGTATTTCTGGGTCGATTGAATCTATTCTACCTAAATGTGATTTAGTAATAGATGCATCACCAGAAGGACGTGGATTTATCAATAAAAAAAATCTTTACGAACCAAATAACATCATGGTGATTTATCAAGGTGGTGAAACAATTTATGGTGACAATGCAGTTTCTGATACTATTTTTAATTCACGAGTAAATTATGAAAAAATATTCCAGAAAAAACATGTAATGCAGGGAAGTTGTAATGTTACAGGAATGGGAAAAATTTTAGAGCCATTACGTAATAAATACGGTTCAAATTTAGTACGTTTTGATGTTACATTAGTAAGGCGATGGGCTGATCTTGATCAATCTGATAAACAATTAGTTGATACTATTGAAATGAGCCAACATCCTCATCATGGTGATGATGTTAAGTCATATTTTGGAAAGGATGCACCATTATTTGTACGCGCAATCAAAGTTCCTACACGTCAAATGCATCTTCATATAATGGATATAAGATTCAGTGGTACCGCTCCAAATGTAGATGAAATTCATAATTTGTTTAAAGATGAAAGTGGTGTTGTGGTATTATGGACAGCTACAAGCACAAAGGATGTTAGAGATTTTGCAAATACTATGAAGTTCAGTTTTAAGGACACAAATATGATACATATTCATGCAAACATGAGTGTCTCGATTAATGATACAGTTCAAATTATGTATTCAGATGATCAAACTGGAATTGTGATACCAGAAAATCATATGTTAATGCAGGCGATGCT
>CAZCFF010000020.1:0-16028 GCA_964497885.1 uncultured Candidatus Nitrosopelagicus sp. | reverse complement strand
GGACTTTTATCAATTCTTGCTGGAATTTTTGCATTACTTAATGGTGCTTATGTTGTTGCTGCAATAATTTTAGGAACTAGCATATCTGTCACTACATTATGGGTTGTCTTATTTTTCCTTTCAGCAAAACGCACCTTTCACTTACCAGGTGGGATAGCAACGTTACTGACAAGATTTGGTGGAGAACGTGGTGAAAAATATGCAAAACAAACTAACGAATGGATTGAAGAAGTTTGTATGATGAGTAGGCAGAATCTTGGTTCAAGTAAATCAAAGAAGGTTTTTTGTGTTGGTTTTCTTATGTCACTTGCATCATGGATATTTTATGGAGTTTCATTTTTCATAATCGCGTTAAGTGTTGGTTTTGCTGTAGGATTTCTTGACTCAATAATGGCTGTAATGGGTGCGAACGCAATAGGAAATCTACCAATTACAGTTGGCGGTTCTGGTTTAGCAGAATTTGGTGTTGTAGCTTATCTTAACAACCTAAACCCTTTCAATTTGGTAATCCCAGAAGAAGGTCTTGAATGGAATGCGGTAATTGGATGGAGAATTGCAACATATTATGTTCCAATTGCAATAACCTGGATTCTCTTAGTCAAGCTTGCTTTAAGCAAATATACAAAACCGGAGAGTGTTCGTAATAAATGTCCAGTTTGCGGAGATTCGGTCAAAGACAATGAATTTGCTAATCATATGCAAGATAAACATTCAACGGTATAGAAAGCACTTTATTTTTCCTTCATAATTCTAAATCATGAATTTCAAGAACAAAGTAGTTGTAATCACAGGGGCTTCTAGCGGGATTGGTGAGGCTTCAGCTATTAAATTTGCTAGAAAAAACGCAAAAATTGTTCTAGTATCTAGAAGAAAGGAGAAATTACTTCAACTACAAAAAAAACTTGCAAAATTTACAGATTCAACACTAGTTTGTCAGTGTGATGTTTCCAACAAATCACAAGTTAAGGAAATGAGTGATACTGTGTTGGATACATTTGGCCGAATTGATGTTTTAATAAATAATGCTGGATTTGTTATTTATGGTAAAGTTTCCGAGTTAAGCATTGAAGAGATAGAATCACAGATGGAAACAAACTATTTTGGTATGATATATTGTACAAAGAATTTTCTTCCACATATGATTGAACAAGGAAGAGGTCATATCGTAAACGTTGCATCAGTAGGTGCTAGTTTTGGTGTTCCTGGCATTGCATCATATTGTGCAACTAAATTTGCTATGCTCGGTTTTTCAGAAGGATTGAAACATGAATTATCTGGAACAGGTGTAGATCTCACTGTAGTAAGTCCAATAATGGTAGATACCGCTTTATTTGATCATCCATCTTTTGAAAATTTTTCAAGACGTTCTACAATGGTTACTTTGAGTCCTGAAACCGTAGCAAACGCAGTTCTTAAAGCTGCAAATTCTTCAAGATTAGAGATTGTTGTTCCTTCAGTTGCAAGGGTTGGAATTTGGGCAAAACAAAATTTTCCATACATCATTAATCCAATAATTGGTAGTTCATTTCGAAAGCAGTTAGAAAAAAGAAACAAACCAAAATAATCCCATTAACAAATAGAGTTATCGTGAACCGTCATCTACTATTGTAATTTCAGTTAATTCAAATTGATATATTGCATCCATCTCAAGATCCTTCTCAGTTTTTAAATATTCAACAACTTTTTTGTCTAAAGGAGCTTTAAGTGAATCAAACTTGAATTCATACACAACTCCCTTTTCAAGATCATTTAGCTTTATCTTTTTTGACAGATCAAGTGTAACTATGAATCGTCCATCTTCAACCGATTCATAAAATTGCGCATCAATTTTGTTGTCTTTATCATAAATCTCTAGAACATATCCATTTCTTGTTAATTGTTCTGGTTTTCCAAACTTAGCATTTTTTATTTCGTCTGTAACCCACTCGGGTATATCATCTTTCTTTTTTGCCATTCTCTATATTTTCTATTTGTCTTTCTTACTTTTTTGCCACCATTCCAAGTAATCATATTGTTTATCTTCCTTTGTTGATTCTCGTTGGTTCAGCTTATCACGTATATCAAAAATTTGTTCTCTTGTTGCATATAATCCACATCTCTTGCAAATGAAATGTTTTGTTGAAGGATCAAGTTTCATAGGATATTCAAGATCTGAGCCTATATCCCTATCATGAGGCATCATATACTCAGTATCTTCTTCACGTGCCTTTTCAGCCTCGGCTTCAAACTGCTTTTTCAGCTTTTTTCTCTCACGGAAAATACATTCAGGGCAATTAGGCAATGATGACCAACAAAATTTTTTCCATAAAAGCGTTCGCATAATGTAATTGATCGCCGTATCATGGATGTCTGGCACGCGGATTACATCTTCATCCCATTACTGGTCAGTTCGCCCATCGAACATACCACGTACCAGACACAAAAATTCATCCATAAAACTATTAATCCTTTTTTTCAAGGATTTCTGAAACAATTTTTGAGGTTTTCTCAGCACCATTATTATCAAAGTTTTCAGAAAATTCTTTCAACCTTTCTTCATATTTGTTATAATCTTGCCTTATCTTTTTTACCGCTTTAATTACTTGCTTTTTGTCTTTTGCTAACAAACCCAATCCTTTTTCCTCTGTCCATTTAATTTGATTTGTATGTTCATCATAAATGGGTATACCAATAATTGGTTTTGAATTGGTCCCCATGATTTCTCCCATCACAGTGTGTGATCCATTAATTACACAAAATTTACAATTATTGATTACTGTTTGTTTCTCGTTTTCTGTAAGAAAACCAATATCAATTTGAATCCAATCAATTTTCTTTTCATATGCATCAAGTAATGAGTATTTTTTTCCATCTTTTCCAATTACTTGATCAATGGATTTATCGTTTTTAGCATGTGAAATTATTCGACGTTCATTTTTCATTTCAGGATCATGAAAAACTTCTTCATATTTTTGACCAGTTCCCTCATTTGTTGATTTATTTCCAGTTCTCATCCAATATCCAAAATCAGTTCCATTGATCATATTTTCCAAATTTGTTGGGGATTCAGAACTAACCAATGCCTTACCTGAAAAATGACCAACATAGGTAACTTTGTCCTTTACACTTTCTGGAAAATTCAAATTATATTCACATATTGTATATGGTGGAGGTGAATCAGCTACTAATATCATTGATGCCTTTTCAATTTGTTTTGCAACGAAGTACAGTGCTGGATAAAAATAGCTGCGAGACTTCCATAATTTTGGCATGTATTGATTTGTAACAAACAGGCTTGGAATACCACGATTTTTCGCCAGTACGTTAGAACCCATATCTCCATCATTTATCACAACATCAAACTTTTCTTTGTCATAAAACTGTGCTTCCTTTTTTAGATAGTGTTTGATCTGTTTAACTAATGCCTTTTCTTTTGATACTGGAAATAGCAGATTGAGTAAAGATAACGGTACACTAGGACCATTTTTTCCATCTATGGGTGTTGGCATCAAAATTTCATGTATGTTATCTTTTTTATCTGGGAATTTTTGAAGCAGTTTTTCATAGATTTCACCCTTACTGAAATAAAACATCTCAGATTCCTCAGTCAAATGATTTGGTAAAACAGCATTAAGCTTCATCATTCTTGAGTAATGTCCATTTCCCCACGGATAGATGAATTGACCTATTTTTTTCAATCTTCACTCCTTGGCTGATACTGAATCTAAAATATCGTGTATATTATTTACATCCAATTTTACACGAACAGTTTTTTTTGTTTTCATAGAGTGCTCAACGATATTTTCAATCTTTCTTTTAGGTGATACAGAACTGAAGAATTTTGTTTTCCCTATCTTTTCAATTTTATTTAGATGTTTTTCTAATCCAATTTCTTTGGAATCATCTATAATATCTTCACTTAATGTAGTTAGTGGAGTATATGGCATCAAATCTTTACTATGAATTTCCTTAACTATTTTTTCAAAAAAAGATATGGGATGAATTATTGGTGAGATACTAAGTGAAATTCTTTTAATATTAACTGACATAGCTACTTTCACAAGTATTCCAGAAACAACTTCAACCAAAGTCATTGGAGATAATTTAACATCTGTATCTATTTTGTAAAATTCTAAACTAATCTGTGTTTGAACAGTTTTATGAATTATCACATTAATCATTTTTACTAAATCTAACAATTCAGATTTTTTATTATAACAAACTATCATCTTTACATTGAATCCCTGTTTGATAGTTTCAATACACGATATTGCAGACAATTCATCAAAAACACAGCACACCATTTTTTCGTTTTGAGAATTATTAGGAATTCCTTCTAACCCTTTATCATAATAAATACAGATGTAAGCAGATGATTTTGTCAAGTGAGTAAAAAGACGTCTGTCATATTTCTCAGTTGTACCAGGTTTAATTCCTTTTTTTACAGTTTTTTCAATTAATGATGATGTAGCAGCAACCTCGACATCTCTCGTAACAAATCCTTTTGAATATCCTTCAACTTGCAACAGGAATCTTTCGTTTTTCAAAAAAAGATCAGCAGCTATTTTTGTAACATTTTCTACAATTATTTTAAAATCATTCTTTACTTGTTTCGCAATAGCAATATTTTTGATTCCAAATAAATCATTTATAGTAGATGATACAAAAACTGGGTCGGTAGTTTCAACTATTATTACTTTACCGTCTTTTTTTATTTTTTTAAATTTTTGATTTTGGTTTTTTAGAACCTTTTTAATATTTGTAATAAGGGCTTCAATCTTATTTTGGGAAAAGATTGAAGGAAATACTACAACAACTACATTATCTTCCAATATCGATATCATACGGTGTCATAATTTTAGAATTGTTATTGATTTACCTAGTAATGAATATAAAACGAAATAAAAAATTATTCATAATGGCACAATTTACGGCTGAACAGATTGATGAATTAAATGATAAATTCAAAACCCCAGAGGAAGTTTTGACATGGGGTTTAGAGAATATTCATCCAAAACTTGCACTTGCATCAAGTTTTGGTGCTGAAGATGTTTGTGTTATTCATATGCTATCAAAAATAAACCCAGAGGCTAGAGTATTTTCATTAGACACGGGAAGAATAAATCAAGAAACATACAACGTTATGGATGAAATAAGAAAAAAATACAATACTAAAATTGAGATCACCTTTCCTGACGCAACTGAAGTTATTGAGATGGTCCAAACTCATGGTATGAATTTATTCTATGAGAGTGCTGAAAACAGAAAGTTGTGTTGCGGTGTTAGAAAGGTACATCCTTTAAACAAAATGTTATCTACATTAGATGGTTGGATTACTGGTCTTAGAAGTGATCAAACTCAAAACAGACAAACATCTACAAAAATTGAAATTGATGAACAACATGATGGTATGGTAAAACTTAACCCAATACTCGATTGGAGTTGGGATCAAACAATGAAGTATATCAAAGATAATGACATTCCTTACAATAAATTAATTGACCAAGGCTTTCCTAGCATTGGATGTGAACCATGTACAAGAGCGATTAAACCAGGAGAAGATTTACGAGCTGGTCGTTGGTGGTGGGAGAATCAATCTGACAAAGAGTGTGGTCTTCACATGGATCATAACAAGTAAATAACAAACAAATTTTTTTTAAAAACATGATTAATGCACACGGCGGAAAACTAGTAAATAGAGTAACAAGTACTGATTCATCAGGATTATTTTCAATTGATATATCTGCAGATTTAGCAAATGATGTAGAAAACATAGCGGATGGAATTTTCTCACCTCTTGAAGGTTTTTTAAACCAACAAAATTTTGAATCAGTTATTTCAAAAGGCAGACTTGCAAATGATATTGCATGGACAATTCCAATTGTTTTGGATGTAGACGAAGAGACTAGTAAAAAAATGAAAGAATCTGGTGATGTATTATTAAAAAACCCAGAGGGTACTGGAATTGCAATTTTACACGTTGAAGAGGTCTACTCATTTGATAAAAAAAATACTACTAGTGGTGTTTATGGAACAAATGATGAATCACATCCTGGCGTTGCAAAGACTCATGGTATGAAAGATTTCCTAGTCGGCGGGAAAATTGATTATATTCAAAAACCAAACGAATCTGAAATTAGAAAATATAGGATGACTCCTGTAGAAACAAGAGAAGCATTCGAAAAGGCAGGATGGGAAAAAATAGTTGCATTTCAGACTAGAAATCCACCACATGTTGCGCATGAAATTCTTCAAAAAACATCTATTACTACAAGAGATGGTGTTTTTGTCAACCCACTAATAGGAAAGAAAAAATCTGGTGACTTCAAAGATGAGGTAATTATAAAAGCATATGAGACTATGATTGAAAATTATTATCCCGAAAATAGATGCAGATTGGCAACATTACACACAGAAATGAAATATGCTGGGCCAAAGGAAGCAATTCACCATGCTATAATGAGACAAAACTATGGATGTACACATATCATCATTGGTCGTGATCATGCAGGTGTTGGTAATTTCTATGATCCTTTTGCTGCTCAGAAGATATTTGAGGAATATCCAGAACTTGATATTTCACCAATATTTTTCCCAGCATTCTTTTACTGTAGGAAATGTCTTACATTTACTAACCCAAAAGTTTGTCCACATGATGCTGAATCAAGAGAACAAATAAGTGGAACAAAACTCCGTTCAATGATTCAAGAGGGAAAGGCGCCATCAGAATTTATTTTGCGTCCAGAAGTAGCAAAGGTAATTATTGATTTTGATAAGCCATTTGTTGATTAGATTTTTATCTGTACAAAAATCGTATTAAATTATGAAATACATTTTATTTTCATTAGTAGTTCTTCTAATATGCACGACATCCCCAGTTTTTGCCCAAGAGCCCAAGATAGGAGATTTTATTGATCCTGTTAACCCATCTTTGTTTGCAGAGAAAATTGAAATTCCTTACCATGTTTTCAACACAATTTCAAGAGATGCACAAATAACTGAATTAGAAAACCCAAATCCAGGAAGTTGGCAGTTATCACTTCAAAATGATTTGTTATATGGAAATCCAAATGGTAATGCCGTTATCCGTGTCTATGATGTAGATATAACCGACAAATTCCTTGAGATTGGGATGGGCAGCCATCCTGATTACAAATATTGGGTAGCTGCTCAGGTACCAGAAACAGGTTATGTTATGGTACATTCTGCCAATGAAAATGGTTGGGTAAAAGGAATAGAAACTAGTATAAAATATTCTGAACAACATGGTCTTTCAGTTAATAATGGACAAAGAACTGTGATATCAAATCTTGATATTTCTCCATTTACAATTAAATCATATTCCGTACATGGAATGGAAAGTTCTAGTGATCCTCCAGCAATGACATCAGGCATATTTATCATAAAAATTGTTTCGGCTGATTACGGAGAAAATCGATATTCTATATTTCCATTTGTTTTAACTGGTATTATTGGGGTTGTAATCGCTGTACTTGTTCTTACTAAGAAGCGTTCTTAGTTTCAAAATAATTACATGTTTTTCTGATTTTGCATACATCACACATTGGAGAAATTGGTTTACAGATGTTTTGACCATACATGACAAAAGTATTGTTAATATCAAGCCAGTATTTCTTAGGAATTTTTCCCCTCAAAGCCATCTCTGTTTCTTCTGGTGTTTTTGTATCCACCAAACCCAATCTATTGGAGATTCTATGGACATGGGTATCTACAGGAATTGCTGGTTTTTCAAACGCATATACCAAAACACAGTTTGCGGTTTTTCTTCCAACACCAGGCATATCAACAAGCTTGTCTATATCAGCGGGCACTTTTCCATTATACTTGGAGAGGATCAAATTAGCAACCTCGATTATTCGTTTTGATTTTACATGATAAAATCCAACTGACTTGATAACTTTTTCAACATCCTTTACCTTAGCTTTTGCCAGTTTTTGTGGAGTGCCATATAATTTGAATAACTTATCAGCAGCCTTAGTCGTATTTTCATCCTTTGTTCTGGCAGAAAGTATTGTTGCAATTAAAATTCTAAATGGTCTAGCAGTCTGAACTTTATGCAATCCTTCTAACGCTGTATATCTAGGTGGATTTACGGCGAACATAGTTTTTTTCATGCCGTCAAGAATTTTCTTCATACAGATCAAAAATTCATTTTACTCATCTAGATCTTCTAACGTTTTTCTTTGTCTTGTACTAAGATAAAATGCATGTGCACTAATAACGAAACCTGCTAACCAAATCTTTGTTGCAAAAATTAAATTCCATGGTCGCAGAGGATCTGGATATTCCACCATGAGCATATCAATATCTGGCATGGTATTCTGTAAAATCATTTGTGATGTAATTTCAGCATTCAACACAGTAAAACTCCATAATACTTCATAGAGACAAATGATAGCAAATCCAAGTACCATTAATTGGGTCAGCGCCATCCTATACGAATTCAACCCAACTGTTCTTTTCCATCCTATTCTGGAACAACAATACCAACCAATTATTACAGAAAAGAAGAGCCATGTAGAAAGATTTGCAAAATTCTCAAATGGAATTTGTGTTTGTACTAACACTTCTCCCATAACAAACATTCCATTTTCATTCCATTCTTCACTCATAGCATAAATTCCATAGAATGTTATGGATGACATCATAATCATACACACATAAAAAATATAGAGAAAAATCTTATACTGTTTGTCACTCTCATTTAGATGCCGTCTTTTCATTATTGCGCTAGTAATTGTTTATATAAAAACCATATAATTTGTTAATGAAATTTATTAACACTCAATATCAGGAATGCTAGTGAATATTCCAATAAATATTCCTGATATTGACGAACAGGAAATCAGAGAGGTCACCTCCGTTTTATCAGAAAAAGCATTAACCTCAGCTTCATTTGAAGGAGGAAAACGTGTTAGACAATTCGAAGATCTTTTATCAAATTTTGTCAAATCAAAATTTGCTATTGCGGTCAATTCTGGAACATCAGCATTACAGGCATCATTGTATGCATTAGATGTTAAACCAAATGACGAAGTCCTGATACCATCATTTACATTTGTTGCAACTGCAAATTCTGTAAAATCACTTGGTGCTAAACCAGTATTTGTTGATATTTTGAAAGATAATTTTACAATGGATCCAGTTGATATGAAGAAAAAAATCACAAAACGAACAAAAGCAATAATTCCAGTTCATCTGTATGGCCACATAGCATATATGGAAGAAATTATGGAAATTGCAAAAAAAAATCACCTTGAAATTATTGAGGACGCTTCACAATCATTAGGCTCAAAATTTAAAGGGAAACATTCCGGAACTTTTTCTCGTCTTGGATGTTTTAGTATGTATGCAGCTAAAGTAATGACTGCTGGTGAAGGAGGTGCAATTGTAACAGACGATAAAAAATTATATGAAAAACTGAAACAAATCCGTAATCATGGATTGTCAAAACATCATATTACAAGTAAGTTTGGTCTAAATCTACGACTACCTGAAATTAATGCTGCTATAGCAAAAATACAAATGAAAAAATTACCAACTTTCTTAAGGCAGCGAAAAAAGAATGCACAATTATTAACTGAACTTTTGCAAAATCATGACATAATTTTGCCGAGGGAAAGAAAAAATGAGGTAATGAATTGGTATCTGTATACTATTGTAATAAAACAACGAGATAAGATAATGAATAAGCTAAATTCTGCTGGCATTGGCGCGGCAATTTACTATAATCCACCAATACATCAGACACCATATTATAAAACCAAAAAAACTTTGACCACTACGGAATGGGCTAGCCGTCATGTGATTAGTTTGCCTATACATACCAAAGTAAAAAAATCAAATTTGTTAAAAATAAAAAAAATTCTAAGTTGAATTAATAACCATCTTTTTGTCGTTGCCTATTAATTTCATTTTTTCTTTGATATTCTTTCAAAATATCATCTGGAGTTAGACCAAGTTCCATAGATGCCTGAATTAAGAAATGCCATACATCTATCAATTCTTCTCGTGCTTCTGACTTATTGAAAGATGTAGGTTTTTTCCACCATTTCCAATTTGTTGTACGTTGTAGCTCAACTACTTCATGGATCATGGCGGTACATAATGCAGAAATTTTAGCTTCTGTATCTTTGGGATATCGATCCAAATTCATCATTCTTTCAAAATTTTTTTGAAGAGTAAAAATCTCATCTAATTTATCAGTCATGATATATACAAAAAATTAACACCTATAACTTTTCAGAAACTAACCGTTTTTTCATACTGTTTGACTCTTTTTGCAATATCTGCTTTTGTTAATTTCAATAATCCTCCTAATCCATATTTTTGTACGGCGAATGAACCCATTACATTACCATAAATAACAGATTCTTTGATAGATGATAGATTAGTTTTTTTCTTAGATGCAAGATAACCAATCATTGCACCTGCAAATGAATCTCCTGCGCCGGTAGGATCTACAATATTTTCTAGTGAGAATCCAGGAGATGAAAATATAACATCTTCAAAGAATAAAAGTGAACCATGTTCGGCTTTTTTTATAATGACATATTTTGTTCCCCAATTCATTATCTTTTTTGCACATTTAATCAGATTGAATTCCTTGGTCAGTAATTTTGCTTCTTCATCATTAATCACTACTGCATCTACCTCTTTGAACATCTTTACTACTGAAGCCCTTTTGGTATTAATCCAAAAATCTATTGTGTCACACATTGAAAATTTTACATTATCAAATTCTTTAATCAAAGATGTATTTTGTTCAGGATCGTTATTAGCGAGGTATACAAATTTTGATTTTTTATATTCTTCAGGAACTACAGGCTTGAAGTTTTTAAGAACATTTAGTTCAGTGCGCAGAGTTGTTCTAGTGCTAAAAGTTCGGTTATAACGCCCATCATACCTAAACGTTTTACCATTTTTAATCGAAAGTCCTTTTAGATCAAGATACTGTTCAAGTATTTTGTGATATTTTTTTGGGAAATCTTTTCCGATTACGGCAATTAGTCCAGTTTTGGTAAAAAAACTAGATGAAATTCCAGCAAAAGTAGCAGCCCCACCCAAAGCATTTTTTAAAATTTTTGTGGGGGTTCTAATAGTATCAAGTGCAGTTGATCCAAAGACTGTTAGCATATTACCGTGCCTATAATTTCGTATAAATTCTTTTCAAAAAATAGCCAGAATAGTGTGTAAAAATTTTGATACTTTCTTAAATCTACTTAGAGCTAACAAAATAAATTAAAAATTAGATGAAAATACTACATTGGCTAAAATTAAAATAAAAATTGGAGAAAATGAAATTGAAGTTGATTCCCGTGATTTCTATATAGACAATAATACAATCGGCGAAGTGATTGAAAACATTTCGATTTACCTACAAGGAAGTAACAAGAATTTTTTTGAACAGATTCCTATTCAAGAAAATGGAGAAGTAATGAATAAGCTAAGTTTACTTGAAGATGCAGAAGTTCATGAACCAGAATTTAGTGATCCAGTTTTGGTTACGATAGACGAATTACATGGAAAACTTGTAACATTATCAACAAATTCTTTTTTTGATCAACCCAGAACAGTATCTGAAACTGTAAGTGAATTACGAGAGAATGGATGGATTGCAAGCCCACTGGATGTATCTAAAGTACTAGCAAAAATGGCTTTTTGTAAGGAACTTCTAAAAAATAAGCAGGATGATAGAAGTTTTTACTTTGCTAAAGAAGCATTATTAGCTGAATAATCTTATCCACCTCTAAAGCATAAAATAATGTGAATCTTAGTAGTATATTGGTGAGATTGTTGATTTGTGAAAAGTGCGGTGAAACTATAAAGAAAGATGAGGAGAGAGTCCACAAAATTTTTTGTTATTCATGGCTCGATGAAGATAAAAAACAATAAAAAATTATTCAGATATTGATATGTGTAATATTTTAGCTTGTTCTAATGGACAATCATTATTATTTCTAGGTAAATTTTCTATTTTATGAGCTACATCTATTCCTTCTGTTACTTCACCAAATACCGTATATTGATTGTCTAAACTGGCAGTGTTATTATCTGAAGTTACAATGAAAAATTGTGAACCTGCACTATCAGGATCCATGGCTCTAGCCATGGACACAATTCCAGTTAGATGTGATCTAGGATTAAATTCAGCATTTATTGTATAACCAGGACCACCCATACCCCAGTTACTCTGATTGCTTTGTTTGGTATTAGGATCACCACCCTGAATCATAAATCCAGGTATTACTCTATGAAATAAGGTTCCATCATAAAATTGAGAATCGGATAATTTTCTAAAATTTCTTACTGTTTCTGGCGCTAATTCTGGGAGTAATTTAAATTTTATATTGCCAAAATTAGTTTCTATCGTTGCGTAAGCCATTTTCTTCATATTTAAATTTGGGTTTAAGAATCTTTTGCAGTTAAACAAACATCTTTTAAAAATGTTTTATTTTCAGATATTGAAAACTAGTCTTATATAGAACAATAAAACAGTACCACTGTGAATCGTACAAATCAAAGTACAATTATTAAAGCAGAGATCGATGATTTGCTTAAAGCAGGTGTTAAAGACAAACAAGAAATTTATTCAAAGGTTGTTGACAAATTAGGTGTTCCAAGACCTACTGTAAGACGTGTAGCCGGTGATCTTAGAAATGAATTACTTGCAAAAATTTCAATCTTACAGTCTGAAACCCAAACAACTGAAAAAACTGAATAATATCTAAAACCTGATTTTTTATTTTATTGCTTACAAATGTGAATTTCAAGCATTACTGTTATATTCCACGAAATTTTTGAAAAAATATGGGCTATCTATATAATCACTTAGCAACTGTCGTTTGTGCTGTATTTGCAGGTGTTTTGACTTTACTTTGGCCTTTATTCGTGGATTTTGCTGCTGTGTTAAATCTAGTATTCATCATGGCTGTGCCAATCATGTGGTTTCTAACAGCTGTCTGTTTTGTAGCACAAAAAAGTACAGATTACGTACATGGACATCAACCCAGTCACAAGCCTGGCAAAAAACTAATTTATACTTCTGACGGAAAAGTATCTAACTAAAATATCATTTACAACATTCACATTTGTGTTCTTCAGTATGGTTTTCTTTGCAGCCAGGACAACTGACGGCACCTCCTAGATGACATTTACAAATACAAACATTAGATTCATCCACACATTGACAAATGCATTAATCCTAATAGGTTTTGAAGTTATTTTTGGTAACAAGATTTGTAGTAAAAAGCGGGCTTGGAGGGCTTCGATCCCTCGACCTGTAACTTAGGAGGCTACCACGCTATCCATATTGCGCGTCTTTTGACTCTGCGCCACAAGCCCAAAAAAAAAACACATGTATGATAATTAAGCATAATTAGACTAGATAGTATATTTGAAATTCTAACTTATGGCTTATACCAAGTCATATTTTACACATTAAACGTTAATAATCCGCAATAATTTTTGAATGACACGGGCCGATGGTCTAGTTGGTTAGGATACTGCCTCGACACGGCAGTGGTCGAGAGTTCAAATCTCTCTCGGCCCATTTATTCTATAATTTCAGATTATATGATTATAATGATTTTTCAAACTCCACTTCAATCAACTGCCATGCAGTTTCAACAGTATATTGACCAGTTACACTATATGTTACATCCTCTCCATTTACAATTGCCGAATATACATCTCGGTTATCATCAGATAGAGGAATTACGATGTAACTATCTAAGGGAAGTTCTTTACCAGGAAAGAACGGAATTCTTCCTGTCATGGGTATGTCTTCAGCTGTATAAGATGAACTTCCCATACTTTTTGCATTAGCAAATAATTCATAACTCACTACTGGTACAGTAATAGTTTTTTCAGCATTATTTTTTAGCAAAAATACAACTTTCAATTTAACTTTATCCTTAATACTATCAACACTTACCAATTCAACACTACCAAATCTCAATTCACTTTTTTCTAATTCAGGAATATCAAGTAGGGAAACATACACCATCCCTCCCATAAATGCTAATAAAAGTCCAATAGCAATATACAGAATTATTTTACCAGGAGGTTTCAAATCATTTTTTTGAGAGTCCTTGAATTAAAAAACCTTGCCAGAATTCATATGTCTAATATTTGGGGAGCTAATTAGGTATCTATGGCTATAGAACAAACCATTATTACTTGGATCCACCTTCTTAGCGCATCTATTTGGGTAGGAGGTTCAATTTTCCTTGGAGCTGTTTTAGCACCACTTTTGAAAAAAATGTCATTGCCGATTGATGAAAGATTAGCATTAATGATAAAAACCGGTAGACGCTTTAACAAGATCGCTCTTCCTTCACTCATAATTTTGATCGCTACAGGAATTTATAACTCTCATTTAGTATTGCAGAGTTCAGAAATATTATTTTCAAGCAGTTATGGAGCATATTTGATTACAAAAATCATTCTTGTTATAGCTTTGATTATCACTTTTGTAGTTCATATTAGAATATTTAGTAAAGATGTTGAAGAAAAAATCATATCTAAACAAATACCTGATAATGAATTACAAAAACTAAACAAAAAAGGCATGATTTTAGGAGAAACTACAGTTATAATTTCTGTAACCATATTATTTTTTGCAGCGTTGCTTAATACCGGCATTTGATATATTTTTTAAACATTGTCTAGAAACAAAATCATGAATGGATTTTTAATTGGTAGGTTCCAGCCATTTCACTTAGGTCATCTCGAAGCCGTGAATTTTGCATTGAATAAAGTAGAAAATCTTTGGATTGGTATTGGAAGTTCTAACAAATATAATGAAAAGAAAAATCCTTTTTCTGCTGATGAGAGAAGGAAAATGATTACTTTATCAGTTGATGATTCAATTATCACTCGGATCAAAATTTTTGACATACCCGACGTTGGTGACCATGAGAAATGGACTTATAGCATAGACAGTATTGTACCAGAATATAACCTAGTTTTTTCAAATGATAAATTTACTGAAGATTTGTATAAACGACGTAATATTGATGTGGTGAAAGTTCCGTTAAAAGATCGCCAAAAATTTTCAGGTACTAATATACGGCAGTTAATTTCAGATGGAAAAAAGTGGCAGGATTTAGTTCCAGAAGGGACATCAAAAATATTAAATGGAATAAATGTTCATGAACGTCTAAAAGATCTGTAATTATAAATAAAGCCATATAACAATTCAATCAGGTAATTGTTTTGGAATATTTAGTGATGTTGCCGGGACCTACAAACGTCCCAGAAAGAGTATTGCGTGCAATGTATGTACCAATGATTAATCATCGAAGCGATGATTTTGTAGAACTTTATGAAGAATGTGTAAATAATACAAAAAAAATTTTTGAAACTGAAGGAGATGCAGTTTGTCTTTCAGCATCTGGTACTGGTACTACTGAATGTGCTGTTGTAAATTTAGTGAAAAAAGATGATAAAGTGATCATACCGGTAAATGGAGAATTTAGTTCTCGTTTAGCGCAACAAATTGAATGGGCAGGCGGTCAAGCAATAAGGGTTGAAACTGAACCAGGTGTGAATGCTACATTTGATCAAATCAAAGAAGCATTTGATAATAATAAAGATGTTAAAGCATTCTATTGTGTTTGGAACGAAACCTCAACTGGTACTATGATCAATTATCTTGATAGAATTAAGGATCTGACATCAAGAAATGATTCCTACTATGTATTAGACGGTGTATCTATTGTTGGCGGTGAGGAACTGCACATGGATAAATGGGGAATTGATATTGCCATGACTGGTGCTCAAAAAGCATTTGCATGCCCACCAGGAATTTCACCAATTTGCATAAACCAAAGAACTAGAAAATACATGGAAGATAATCCCCCAAATACAATGTATTTCAATTTACCGAGATATTTCAAATATTACGAGGAGGCTAAACACACTCCATTTACTCCAGCATTACCCATTCTTTATGCATACAGAGAAGCAATGAGAGTAATGTTAGAAGAAGGAATGGAGTGTGTTTAGCCTCCTCGTAATATTTG
>CAZCFF010000019.1:0-16069 GCA_964497885.1 uncultured Candidatus Nitrosopelagicus sp. | reverse complement strand
TTCCGCCAGCATTGTTTGTCTTGGTAATCACCTTTCCGTTACGAAATGTGTATGAATCATTATTTTGTGACCCATGTTTCTCAGATCCTGAAAATCCAGAACCAAATTCAACACCCTTCACAGCTGGTATTGCATAAATGGCTTTACTGAGTTCTGATTCAAGTGAGTTAAAAATTGGTTCACCTAATCCAATAGGAATATTATTTGTTACAGATTCAACAATGCCTCCCAATGAATCTCCCTTTTTCCTAGCATCAAGTATTGATTTTTTCATTTTTCCTGCGATAGTTTTTTCAGGACATCTAACATCGTTTGTATATATTGATTTGAGTGATTGTTTAGTAGCTTGATTTTTCATTCCTATCTTTCCAATTTTACATGTGTATGCATTTGTTTCAATACCAAGAGTAACTTTGAGTAATTTCCTTGCAATCGCTCCACCCATTACATGTGTAGCTGTTAATCTACCAGAAAATCTTCCACCGCCACGGTGATCATTGAATTCTTTATATTTTACAAGTGCAGGATAGTCAGAGTGACCAGGTCGCATTGCAGTCCGTAATTTATTATAACTTTTTGAGTCATGATCCTTATTCCAGATGATTGTTGTGATAGGTGCACCAGTTGTATATCCTCTAAACACACCTGAAAGAATCTCTACAACATCACCCTCTTTTCTTTGTGTTGAAACTAATGATTGACCAGGTCTTCTTAGATCAAGCATTTTTTGTATATCTTTTTCTTGTAATTCTAGGCCTGCTGGACAACCATCAAGTACTGCTCCAACACATTTACCATGGCTTTCGCCAAAACTTGTTAAGACTAAATTATGTCCGATTGAACTTCCTACCACAATATAATATTATTTAAGACAAATATAACTTTACAATCTAAATCAGTATTCATTTCTCAGGAAAAATTTTACCACCAATTGTTTTCATCTCTGATACAAAATTAGGATATGAAATATCCACTGATTCTGGATCAGTTATACTACAATCACCAACATACATGCCAGCGATACAAAAAGCCATGAATAGCCTATGATCATTTTCAGAGCAAAGTGTAGCACCCACTAATTTTTTCGCTGGTTTTAAGATTAAACCATCGTCATTTTCGGTAACATTTATTCCCAATTTGGCTAATTCATTAGCAATTATTGCAATCCTATCAGTCTCCTTATACCTAGCATGCTTTACATTGAAAATTTTAATCGGTTTTGCTGATTTTAATGAAAGTATTGCAATCGCAGGAAGAAGATCTGGTGAATTACTCAGATCAAAATCCCCACCTGTTAATTTTTCAGGCGACTTGATTTTTATCATATTTTTTTCTAATGTAACGACAACACCCAAAATTTCCAATATGTCAATTATTGCTTCATCAGCTTGAGGCATATCACCCATACTAATTTCAATCTCAAGTTCATCTCCTAGTAATACCGCAGATGAAAGTAATAATGCTAAACTAGAAAAATCAGATGGTACTGTGAAATTTGTAGATTTGTAGTTTTGGTGTTTTATGATATATTTTTTATATGGAATTTCAGTTTCGACATTAACACCGAATTTATTCATTGTTGCAATTGTCAAATCAAGGTAAGGTTTTGATACAAGTTCATTTTGAATGTTTAAAACAAGTCCATTATCTAATCTTGGAGCAATAATCATCAATGCAGAAATAAATTGGCTAGAGATGGAACCAGATATTTGTACTTCACCACCTTTTACTCCTCCCTCAACTGAGATAGGGGGTTTTCCTTTGTTTGAACTACATTTAGCTCCCATTGATTCAAGTGCATCAAGTATTGGTTTCATCGGTCTCTTTTTCAGACTATCATCACCCGATAATACAGTTTTACCATGAGATAGTACTGCAATTGCTGATGCAATTCTAATGGTTGTACCAGAATTACGTGCATCGATTATACATCCTTCAACCTTAGAATCAATTGAATTTTTTATAATTACTTTATTTTCAGATTCAGTAAGTTCAACACCAAAATTTTTACAGGCATTTATTGTTGCTATGGTATCACTTGATTTTAAAACATTTTTGATGATGCTTTTACCATCGGAAAGTGATGCTATGAATACAGCCCTATGTGTGTAGCTTTTGTTTGGTGGACAGACTATGTGACCAGAAATTTTTGATTTTTCTACTTTACACTTCATACACTTCAGCCTTTTTATTATTTATTTTAGTGATGGTTACATCACCATCAAGTCGTGCAAAAACTTTTTTCACATCTGACAAAACATCATTTTTAGCAACTGCAGCAATTGATGGACCATTACCAGAGATTGATGCACCTAATGCACCATTTTCAATGAGTTCGGAGATTATTTTAGGATCTGAATCTAGGATTGCAGACGTGGCAAGTCCATTCATAATCATCGCATTCCAGTAGTCAGAATTATTAGCAAAATTCCATGCACGCTCGAAAACTTCACTCAGTGTACCAAGTTTTTTGATTTTTCCCCTTTTTCTTGATTTTGGTAGGAAAATTATAGCAGAAATATTGTCTAAACATTTTTCAGAATGTATGATTTTTTTCTTATAATTATCAGTCACGTTAAATCCACCATAATAGCATCCACATGCATCATCATAGGCTCCAGTTAAACTAACTTTAGTTTTAATCGATGCATCTACACCAATCCGTAATATCTCGGTTTCAACCATATCAGGTCTAAATAATTTTGCACATCCAAGAGACACAGCAGATGAAATTGCGCTTGAACTTTTTAAACCGTATCCAGTTGGAATTTCTGAATTAAGTGAAATTTCCAGTTTTGTTTTAGCCAGTTCGTTAGTAGGGATTATTTGCTTTATTACTTCATTGATTAAACGTGAGCTAATGGTTTTACCATCAGATTGAATTGTTATTCCTTTTCCAGG
This sequence comes from uncultured Candidatus Nitrosopelagicus sp., assembly GCA_964497885.1. Classification (GTDB taxonomy): domain Archaea; phylum Thermoproteota; class Nitrososphaeria; order Nitrososphaerales; family Nitrosopumilaceae; genus Nitrosopelagicus. The sequence goes on along the minus strand of CAZCFF010000019.1, from coordinate 13,168 downwards.
TAATGTTTTTATTGTAATATCTATTTTTTTTGAGATACCAAGTGTGGCACCCTTACCTGTAGCGATAGCATTTACAATGGAGATCGCACTATGAATAGATGATTGTACAGATGGCATTACATTCCTCCAAACATTGATTTTTTCATATCATCATATGGAGCTTTTACACCATGCCAAATTTCAAACGCACGTGATGCCTGTGATAAAAGCATTTCATAACCATAAATTATAGTGGCACCATTCTTTTTTGCATTATTAATAAGATCTGTATTCATTGGTGTATAAACTATATCACATACAATTGAGTTTTCATTTATTCGATTGGTAGGAATTAAGCTTGGTTCATTTCTTAATCCTACAGATGTGGAATTTATTATGAACTTATATTCTGAAATAAATTGTTCAGTTTCTTCTAAAGTAATAGCAGTTGCATTACCACCAATGTTTTTTGTGAACTCGACTAATTCAGTTGCATTCTTTAAAGTTCTATTTGCAATTGTTATTTTATTTGCTTTTTCTTTTACAACTCCAGCTATAATTGCTCTTGCAGCGCCGCCTGCACCTAAGAGTAACACTTCTGAATCTTTAATCGTAAGATTTCTTCTTTTTATAGGGTCTAAAAAACCATCTACGTCGGTATTATATCCTTTAAGGATTCCATCATTATTTACTACTGTATTTACCGCTCCACACATATTGCACAAGTCATCAGTTTCATCCAAGAATTTCATCATTTCAGTTTTATGAGGAATTGTTACATTAAATCCAGCAATTTTGATTTTTTTTAGAGCTTCTATCCCTACTTCTAATTCATTTTTTTGTATTCTATATGCGATATAGGTAGAATCCAGGTTTAAAGAGCGAAATGCGGCATTATGTATAACTGGTGATAGGGAATGATCAATAGGGTCACCTATTATTGCATATGTTTTAGTCATTTACCCACTTCTCATCAACATTGATTTTATTTCATCGAGCCTAAGCTGTCCTGGTGCAATTGGTTTTCCTAACGATACATAAGTGAATGGACTGCCTAAAAATAAGCTGAGAAGACGTGATATTTTTCCAATATCACTCATGCAAAATGCAACTAGTCTTGTATTTTTTTTATTATTATATAATGATAGTATTTTTGGTATGTCATTAACAGTCTTTGCTGTTGTAACAATTTTTATATTGTTTGAAAATTTTTTCATTTTAAAATATTGTTTTTTTAGTATAGACTCACTAGGAGTTTGTTTAAAATTATGCCATGATATCAACAAATCTGTATTTGTGTTTCTAAGATAACGTAAGAAATTTTTATTATTTTTAATTGTATTAAATTCTATATCTAGCAAAAATGGATTATATTCTGCAATTAATTTTATAATTGATATTCTATTTTTTTCAGTACCTGAAAACTTTCCACCTTCTGATCTTGGCCTCAACGTACAAACACATTTTTTTAAATCTTTTTTGATCATATCTAATGCCTCAGGTATTGAATTGGGGTTTAGAAAATCTAATCTAATCTCAGCATAATCAGATTTTTTTAATGCTTTTGAAAGACTTTGGTTAATTTTTTTTGGTGTTTTTTCAGCAATACTAACACATGTTTTGTATACCATATCACTTCTCTAATATGTATTCGTCAGATACCTCCATTCCAAAATGTCTACCAGTAGCAGTTTTTGAGTGAACCAGTACTGAATCCCCTTTTTTTAGATGTGTCACAGATACCAAATGACCATTAGATTTTACCAAACGAATTGTTTCTGCATCTTGAGCTATAATACCACCTATCTCTTCACCAACTTTTGCTTTAATCATAAGCATTGGTCTTTTTTCTATTTTACATCTACCTATTGTAGCACGTCTTGCTTTTCCTTTTGTATCAAGTACAAGTACTTCTACCCCTGTTTCTAATTCAGATAAGTACCTAGTAGTTCCATCAGGTGACAATGTATAGCAATGAACTGCACCTGCATTGACTCTGAATGGTCTTGGCGAAGTAAATGATGAACCGACTGATTCATTATGAATCAGAAACAAAAAATTTGCCCTGCTTCCAATGAGCATACCTTCCCCCTTACTAAGCATAGATGCAGTATCAATACATACTCTCTCACCATCACCAACCTCCTGAATATCTATGATTTTGGCGACACTTAATTCAAAACTTTTTGAACCTAAATACACTAATGCCTCTCTAACTTCATTCATTGAACCTGTATTGAAAATCACAGAATCAACTCCAACATCTAAAATAGAAAACATTTTCCTTGCTTCCTTCGGATTATTTGCAATAGCAAAAATTTGTGTGTGAAGTTTGTGTAATTTTGCAATAATATTTTCCAATGGAATTATTTTCCAATCCTTCACTTCAATTATTACAAAGTCTAATCCTTTTTTTGCCGAGTCAAGAATTTTTTCTATATCTTTATTTGAAGATACTCTAAACCGTCTTCCAACTTTTTTTCCTCTTGATTTTTTGGTTGCTTCCTTATCTAAAATAACATAATTAGCATCTTGAGAAGGAAAAATGGTTTGAATTTTTGTTTTTTTAAGAATTCGGGGATCTGCAAATACAGTTTTGATTCCTTCCACTTCTAGATTATTCACAAATTTGACTAGTTGGTTTTTACCAACTTTGGGTTGTATGATTAATTGTTTATTGTTTGTCAATTGTATCAATCACTTCTTTTGCTGTTTGATTTTTGAATATTATTCCTGAAAGAGCCTCAACAATTTTTTCTGGAGATTTATGTGCAAAGATATTTCTACCATATGTTACGCCTTTAGCTCCTGCTTTCATTGCATCCTCTGTCATCTGTAAAACATCCATATCAGTTTCCATTTTTGCACCGCCGGCAATAACTATTGGCACGGGTACGCTTTCTACAACTTTTGAAAAAGAATCAATATCACCAGTATACAATGTTTTAACAATATCAGCACCACATTCAGCACCAATTCTAGCTGTATGAGCAACTATCTCAGGGTCATGTGGATTTTTTATATTTTCACCCCTAGGATACATCATTGCCAATAAAGGAACATTCCACTTATGACATTCTTCTGAAATATTTCCCAAGTCGGCAAGCATCTCAGGCTCTTCTTTTCCACCAATGTTGATATGCAATGAGACACCATCAGCACCTAGTCTTAATGCTTCATTAACAGAACCAGTAAGCATTTTTCTGTTTGGTGCAGTTGAAAGCGATGTACTTGCAGAAAAATGCACCAAAATTCCAACTTTAGGCGGTCTTGGTAGAGTTTTGATAATACCTTTGTTAATTATAACACATGAAATTCCATGACTTTCACATTTGTAGATCATAGAGTGTGGTTTTTCTAAACCAGTTATGGGACCATTTGATATTCCATGATCCATAGGTATACAGAGCATTCTACCTTTTCTTAGAATTCTGTTTAATCTAATCTCAGTTCCTGTTGTCATAGATGGTATAATTTTTGTATCTTACTTAAAAATTATAGCGAATTGATTTTTCCACTTTCTAACGATTAAATAGTCATAATCATTATCAAAATTGGGGTAATTGAGCCAAATTCTGAAACAGATTCACGATTCTGATATTAAAGACATCCTCGAAAATTCTCTAAATGGGATTAGACCTGGGTCTGATGATTGTCTTAGATTACTCGAGTCAGATGACGTACATTTGATGGGTCTAACAGCTGGAACTTTAACGCATAAGAAATTTGGTAAAAAAGCATCATTTGTGAATAATATAATTCTAAATTACACAAATGTGTGTGTTACTGATTGTAAGTTTTGTGCATTTTATAGACCACCTAACCATGAAGAATCTTACACATTAAGTTTGGATGAAATTGAATCACGAGTTAAAACTGCATGGGATTTATTTAAAATTAGACAAGTGTTAATTCAAGGAGGACATAACCCAGATCTTGGAATAGAATACTATGAAAATTCATTCAAAATGATTAGGAAAAAATTTCCACAAGTTGGTGTTCATGGTTTATCTGTATCAGAAATTCATACAATTGCTAAAGTTGAAAAATCATCAACAAAAGAAATTTTATCAAGATTAAAGGATGCTGGTTTGCAATCATTGCCTGGTGCCGGGGCTGAAATTCTAAACGATCAAGTTAAAGAAATTATTAGTCCTAAAAAAATTATGAGTAATGAATGGTTAGATATTATGAAAGAAGCACATACTCTTCAAATTCCATCATCTGCTACAATGATGTATGGTCATGTTGAATCAAATAAACAGATTGCTGAACATTTTGAAAAAATTGTTCATCTTCAGGAAAAAACTAATGGGTTTATGGCATTTATTCCTTGGAGTTTTGAACCGAATAACACCGTAATGCAAAAGGATGGTACAGTAACATCTGGTGCTGGTGGCCAGCAACTTCTAAAAATGATTGCTATATCCAGACTTGTATTTGATGGACTTATTTCACATATTCAGTCATCATGGTTAACAAATGGAGTTGGAATGGCACAATTAGCATTACAGTATGGTGCTGATGATTTTGGTGGAACACTGATTGGTGAGGAAGTTGTATCATGTACTGGTTCCCGTTCTACAGAGCTTACTAGCAAGCAGATAATTGATTCCATACATCAGATTGGATTTCAAGTAGAAGAAAGGGATAATTTCTATCAAACTGTTCGTAATTATCAAATACCGTAATTTGACCACTTTGAATCAACCATTTCTTTTGTTGATTCATCCACTTTGACCTCTTCTTGAATTTCTCGTTCAAATCCTTCTTCCAAAGTTTTTTGTGTTGCATCAATTCCTAATTTTGAGCCCAAATTAACTTTCGGTGAAGCAGGATCTAAGGTGTCAGTAGGTGTATTGTTTATGATAATAGTGTCTCGTGCAGCATCAGATCTTGTCGTAATTGCCCATATGACTTCATTCACATTATGCACATTCACGTCACTATCAACTACAACAATTATCTTAGTCAGTGCTAATTGTCCCATACCCCATAATCCCATCATAACTTTTTTCGCTTGACCAGGATATCGTTTTTTGATTGATACAATTGCTAGTCCTTGAAACCATCCTGCAGGTGGCATACTGAAATCTACAACCTCCGGATGGAACATTCTAATCAATGGCAAGAAAGAACGTTCTATCACCTTTCCAATATATGCATCTTCTAAGATTGGTTTACCGACAACAGTTGTAAGATAAACTGGATTCTTTCGCTGCATAATTCCTGTAAGCGTGAATGTTGGAAATGGTTCTTTCGGTGTATAGTAACCAGTATGATCACCAAATGGTCCCTCATCTCTTACATCCATCGCATCAACATATCCTTCAAACACAATTTCAGCGTTAGCAGGTACTTCAAGATCTATAGTTTTACATTTTACAGTTTTGATTCCTTTTTTTCTGGTAATACCGGCAAAAAGATACTTGTCAAGGCCCTCTGGTACTGGTGCTACTGCAGAAAATACTGTTGCAGGTTCTCCACCAATTATTATAGCAGCTTCAATTTTGTTATTTTTTTCTTTTAGTAAATCATGATGTGCAGCTCCTCTCTTATGTTTTTGCCAATGCATTAAGGCATGTGTATCATCAATAATTTGTATTCTATATACCCCCAAGTTTCGTACACCTGTTTCTGGATGTTTTGTGGCAACTAAACCAAATGTAATGAATTTTCCTGCATCTTTTGGCCATGATTTTAAAATTGGGATTTCATCAAAAGTTGGTGAATTATTTATAACATCAGTAACTGGACCACTTTTTTCTAATTTCGGAAACGATTCACTCATTTTTGACAGTTCAGGTAATTTTTTAATTTTATTGAAAACACCAGATGGAATTTCCATCTTTGTCATATCTGCAATTCTTTGACCAATCTCAGAAAAATCTTTAGTTTCTAATCCAATTTCTAACCGTTTAATTGAACCCAATGCGTTACCTAATACTGGAATTTTATAATCACGTACATTTTCAAAAAGAACAGCTGGACCATCGGTGTAGGACACCCTTCTTAAAATTTCAGCAATTTCTAAATTAGTATCAACTTCAGTTTTTACCCTTTTTAATTCACCAGCTTTTTCTAATTCATCTATAAAATGTTGAATACTTTCGATAGGCACAATACTCAATTATGGTGTGATAGTATAAGCTTAACTCGATTTACATACCTTGTTTTCCAAATTTTTTTTCACACAAATATTTTAATCCATAAAAATCTCAATTTCAATTATGGTGGAAAAACAAAAATGCGTTGTTTGTAGAGGCAGAGGTAAAATTGAGTTGTTAGACACACAGTGTCCTTTTTGTAATGGTACTGGAGAATATACAAAAATCTCAGAAAAATATTTTGAATCTCATATATGCCAGTGCATTTTTTTGGATAGAAAGATATGCCCCTTATGTGAAAAAAAATGTCACCATGATACACCAAATAAACCAAAATTACTGATAGGTCCTATGTAGTTTTTTACGTCAGGGCATAGGAGGTAGTTCATTTTTCTTATCATGACCACCAGAACCAAATTTACAATAGAAACATAAATCAGATTGCATATGTTTTAAAATTATAATTTTTATTGCACCTATTTTCAGTGCAATCTTTGTCAAGATTTTATACTTCATGGGCATAGAGGGTATGACTTCATTTATGTATACAGAATAATGCTCCGGGCAAAATTTCAGAGTGACCCTAGCATCTTTTCCAGATTCATTAACTTGTTTTGTAAAATTAACTTGTTCCCTAATGTATTCATGCTTTGGGCAAGGACAATTTTTCCCACCAGGATGCTTATACGCGGGAGTGTTTTTCCAGTCAAAATCTGGGTAATCATCTTCAAAATCGTCCATTAATCTCAATATTCGTGATCATTATAAAAATTCGATCTATGTTTGATTATAAGCACAATCTAAATAAAGTAGATATCAAGAAGGGAATCATATGGCTAAAGCTAAAAAGAAATCTCGAAAGCCAGCTAGAAAAACAGCTAGAAAAACAGCTAGAAAACCAGCTAGAAAAGCAGCACCTTCAAAGAAGGCTCTTGAATCAAAGATCGCTGCTCTTGAGAGAAAATTAAGTAATCTTTCTAAACCAAAACCACAAACACAAACACCACCACCACCAAAACCACAACAAAAAGCACCACCACCACCAAAACCAGCAGAAAAAGCACCACCGGTTCTTGTATATGAACAGTGGAAACAAGTTCCAACTAAAAATTGGAATGATCAAAAGGCAAAAGTGACTGGTTATACAGCTGCATGTGATAGATATTGGGCTAGTTTGCATGTACAAAATGCACCTGATATACCAGCAAAGAATTGGAATGATCAAAAGGCAAAAGTGACTGGTTATACAGCACCCAGTGACAAGTATTTTGCAACTAGACAAAGAATGTCATATCACCCACGTGCCACAACATTCCAGCAATCTATCGCAGCATCAATTTCTGGTAGTGATTCAACACAAACAGCACCTCCACCTCCACCTCCACCACCACAACCACAACCAGAAAGTCAACCACAAGCTGATTCTGGAAAGAAATCAAAACAGCAAAGTTTAGAGGACTATGAAAAAGATTATCTTCTTAGACTTGAACAACAAGCAGAAGATGATACGGCTGCAGCAGAAGAAGAAGCAGCAGCAGAGACAACAGCATCTAAGAAAGGTGCATTACCTAAAGGTTTCTAGAATTTTTTATTTTTATTTTTATTTTTCTGCATTGATGTATGCATCTAGCACTTCTTTTGAATGACCTTTTGGTTTTACTTTTGCAAAAACTTTGAAAATTTTCCCATTTTTATTCACTAAAAATGTGCTACGATTAATACCCATATACTCTCTTCCCATAAACTTCTTTTTCCCCCAAACTCCAAATAGTTTGGAAACTTTGGTAGTGGTGTCAGCAAGTAAAATGTAAGGTATATTCATTTTCTTACAAAATTTTTTATGCGATTCTACGTCATCTTTACTGATACCAATAATGTTAATTCCTAATTTCTGAAATTTTTTATAATCTTTCGAAAATTCATCTGCCTCAACAGTACATCCAGGCGTAAAATCTTTAGGATAAAAATAAACAACAAACTTTTTTCCCTTGAAATCCTTTATTTTTACAATATTTCCATCTGCATCACTTAATTCAAACATAGGTACTGCCTTTCCTTCATCGATCATATGTTATTTTTTTGATATCCCAATTAATTACTTTTTGTTCAGGAAAACAATTCGAATCTTTTATATGGAAAAGATCATCGGTTGTGATTTATGGTTAATCCAAGAGCATGGCTTGCGGAAGGAATTTCAACATTTGCCTTGGTGTTCTTTGGTCCATTATCCGTAATTTTGGCTGTAGTTGCTTTTGGTGAAGGATTGTCCATTGAAGCAATCATTATGATTTCTTTGGGACATGGTGGAGTAATCGCACTTATGGTTTATGCCTTTGGTCATGTTTCTGGCGCACACATTAATCCAGCTGTTACAATACCAATGATGATCACAAAGAAAATTGGAGTTGCTGATGGTGTAGGATATATCATATCTCAGGTAATCGGAGGTATCATCGCAACATTAACTTTGGTTGCAATATTACCAGAAATTGGAAAGCCAGTTCTCTGGGGTGGACATGGTGGTCCAAGTGAATTACTCAACAATAGTGCAATGTCTGGATTCATGGTAGAAATTATTCTCACATTCTTTTTGGTAGTTGTAATTTTCATGACAGCAGTTCACAAAAAAGCACCAAAAAGCGTTTATGGTGCAGCAATTGGAGGAATGGTATTCTTACTTCACTTAGTGGGAGTTCCACTGACCGGTGCTTCGATGAATCCTGCACGTTCATTTGCACCAGCTGTCGTATCTGGAGATACTGGTTTATTGGAAATACAATGGCTTTATTGGGCAGCACCAATAATTGGTGGAATTATTGCGGGTGTTATAATGAACTATGTCTTTGTAAAAAGAGCAGAACAGGAAGCATAGTTACTTCAAAACGTTTTTAATAATTTTTTTAAATGTGTTATTGGGCTCGTGGCTCAGCTTGGATAGAGTGAGTGCTTGCGGAGCATTAGGTCGGGGGTTCAAATCCCTTCGGGCCCGTTCAAATTCAATAATATACTTCATCTTCCAGAATTAGTTATGATTACGAGTGAAATCAGAAAATTTCTATCTGAGCAAAAACTTGGATTTGTTGCAACTGTGTCATCAGACGGTACACCAAATCTGTCCCCAAAGGGTACAATCATTGCCTGGAATAAAGATACACTTGCATTTGCTAATATACGGTCACCGCAAACGATGAAAAATCTGGAAAATAATAATTTGATTGAAATTAACATTATTGATCCATTTTACAGAAAGGGTTACAGATTCAAAGGTATTGCAGAAGTTATTACATCTGGTATTAAATATAATAAAATAATTTCACATTATAAAACATCTGGTGTGAAAAATTCTATCAAATCAATTGTACTAGTGAAAGTCAAACAAATGAATGAAGTTACTTCACCACTTTATGATCTTGGTTATACGGAAGATGAAATAAAAACTAAATGGAAAAAGTATTATCTATCACTTTAATCTAACAAGTATTTTTTTCATTATATTTTTCTTTTTTGTTTTCTTTCTGTATCAAGATTTTTTTTTACAGTATCCAACTCTTTTTGTGTTCTTTGTAATTTTTTATTAAGTGACGATACTACAGCGCTAGCAGCATCAACAATATTTGCATGATCTTGATTATTTGTAGTAACTTCAGTTTGCTTATAATTACCTATTTTTGACATCTCACTTTCAATAAATTTTAATTCCTTAACCGCAGATTCGACTTCTTTTCTTTTTTTAATAATTTCATTTTCTAGTTCACTTTTCTCGTTTCTTGCTTTTTGAACTTCAACAGAATTATCTGTTTTTCTTTTTGCATTTTCAAGTTCATTGTTATATTTTTTGATTTCTTCTTTGACCTGTTCTAACTCACTTTTTGTTTTGTCTGTCTCTTTGATGATAATACTTTGTCTATTGTACTCGAACATTATTTTTTTTAGTTCTTCATTTTTTTCTTGTAATTCATTATTTATTTTTAATAGTTCAGTACGGCCAGATTTTATTTTTGATGCCAATACATCATTTTCATCATTTAGTTTTTGTATACTTGTTTTCATTTTATGTAATTCTTTTTTTGATGTCATTAATTCATGTACAATTTTTTGATATTCTTGTTGGACTAGTTCTGATTTATGAGTGAGCGTATCATGTTCATTAGTTGTATTATTCTCTACTTGTGATTCATTTGTTTTTTTAGATTCATTATCTATACCATCATTTTTTTTTGAATCCTCAAAATCATTATCTGCTTTTTTCTTAGTATTTCTAAACCAATTCATATTCATTTCCTCTAAGCATTGTTCTTTCTAGATTTCTTCCCTTTTACAAATTTTATGTAGAATCCAATACCGCCAATAATCAATCCGCTGATTAATGCAAGTATTCCTAATTCTTGTGAGGTTGGATATTGAGTTGGCGCTAACATCAGTAATATTGAACCAGCAATAATTAGCATAAAAGAGCCACTTCTTTTTGGCTTGTTGTGTTCATTATGGGCCATGATTATCAAATATATTTGGAAATGCTATTTGCAACTTTTTTCATTCCAATATCTTCAATAAACGGTCCAATTTTTGGTCCACGGTTTGTTGAAAGTATGATTTGGTAAAGTATTCTGAAAAAATCTTTTGGTTGTACGTTATTTTCTTTTGCTATTCTATATATTGAATTTTGTAGATCATCGATTTTCTCATTTTTTGATAGTAATTCAACCAATTGGTTTAATGCAGTTTTACATGAATCATCAATTGTAATTTTAGTAGCAGGTATTTTTGTTTCCTCGAAGTCATCAGAGTACTGTCCAGCTAGTTTGATCAATTCATCAACGTGTGAATTCGTTTCTTTAATTGTACCATAATTAATCAATTTTGAAGTTACATGTTCTAATCTATCATCTTTGAATATCTTGCATAATTCTATTAGCAATCCATAGCTAATATGTATCTGAGAATTTTTTGGGGGGTTTAGAAGATTTACATATTCATAAAGACCTTTAGATTTCACAAGTTTTGCCTCATTATCCACCTTTGTTTTTCCAAAATAGATATTCTCCAATTCATTATATTCATCCATTAATGTAGGTATGTCCTCAAATCCAAGTTCCCGAGCACCAGTAATTCTTTTGTAAAGTAATAACAGAATTGATTCAGGTGTTCCATAATTTAGCCATTTTTGTGATGTAACAACATTTCCCAGTGATTTCGAAATTTTCTTTCCACCTTTATCTAAAAACATTTCATATTTTACATGATGAGGATGTGGAAATCCTAGTACTTCATCTGCAACCCAATCATTCACCTTTACAGAATCCATAATATCTTTCCCATATGCTTCAAATCGTATATCAAACGCTTGCCATCTGGCAGCAAACTCAACTTTCCATGCTAATTTTCCAAGACCATTTGTGATATCTGCTTCACCTTCATATCCACACCCTTTCAAAATATGTTTATCAGAGCCAATTTCAGAATCCTTACATCTATACCGAATTTTTTTCTCATCTTCAATATATTCAAAAGATTCTGTTGTGTATAATTTATCACAGTTTTGACAAACTGGGAAATATGGTAAAACATTTTGAAATTTTGTTTGACCCGTTGATTCCTCAATTTTATTCCCAATTTTTTTACTATTGGTGAGTATCTTGTGAATCTGTTCTTTCAAAATACCATTTTTGTAGGTATCATGTGCTGTTTTATGCACATATTTTATTCCTAATTCATCCAGCCCTTCAAGAAGTAAACTACTCATATGTTCGCCGTAAGAATCATGGCATTTTCCATAGGGATCATCGATAGCAGATACTCTTTTCCCAATATCTTCCTCTTTTACCTGTAATCCTTCTGGAATTTTTCGTAAACCATCTAGATCATCAGAATATGCAATTAGTTCAGATTTGTATCCAAAGTTTTCAAGAGCTAGTTTTATACCGTATGCTCTAACTGCATCTCCAAGGCTTCCGATATGTGGTATTCCTGAAGCTCCCAATCCACTTTCAACCCTAATAATATCATCACTGTCCCGTCCAAGACGTTTTTCCCGTTCAAGTACTTCACTGGCTAGTTTATCTATCCATGTACCTTTACCAATTATTTTTTGTTCAGTCATTCATTACCTCAATTGCTTTGACATATATGGTCCATCTAATTTGTAACCCAATTTTTTATAATATTCTCGTGTACCTATAGCACTGATAACAAGTATTTTCCTTGCATCAAAATCTTCTCTTGAAATTTTTTCTGCCTCATCCATTAATTTTTTCCCCAATCCAGAATGTTGAATGCTATTTTTTTCATGTTTCCCAATTTTAATCGATTTACCAAAAACATGTAATTCTCTAATTATACATGAGTTCTCTGTAATTTCATCTCTATGTGTCATATTACTGGGCTTTCTTAATCGTAAGAATCCATATATTGTTTCATCTTCATCGTCAAAAGAAATGAAAACTTCTTTCCCAGAGGATGAGTCATATTTTTCCTTCTTAAGTTTTAAGATTTCTGATGGCATATTTTTTCTAGAAAGTCCAACCTCTCTACATCTGATACATTTACAAACATATCCTTGTTCTTCTAATCGCTTGTGTATAATTTGTCTCAGATTCCCAGATTTTGGTCCAGCATGAATCTCATTAGGTGTAATTTCTCTTTGCACACGCATGATTCTAACCCATTTGGGAACCATTTTCTTTATTTCAGTTAAAACATTTAACATTTCTTCATCAGAATATGGAGTATATTTTTTTGTGATATAATCATTGTATAACGTAGTATTCTCTAAAACTAATGATGGATAGATCTTTAACATGTCTGGTTTGAAATTTGAATCGTTGAATAGTTTCCTGAAATCATCGATATCTTCTTTAGGTGTTATTGTAGGCAATCCAGGCATCATATGTGCAACTATCTTGTATCCAGAATCCTTTGAAATTTGGAACGATTCTATGACATCATTATAGTCATGGCCTCTATTTACAATCTTGTAAACTCGCTCATGTAAACTCTGAACACCAATTTCAACTCTCGTTACACCGTATGATAGCATTAAATCAACGTGTTCTTTTTTACAATAATCTGGCTTTGTTTCAATA
>CAZCFF010000018.1:0-16152 GCA_964497885.1 uncultured Candidatus Nitrosopelagicus sp. | reverse complement strand
TCACAAGCTACGGCGAGTGGTGAGCATGCCATTACTAATAGACCAACACATCAGCACGGCCACGTACATAGAGACTATACATGACGATTCATATTTTTAATTTGAATAGTGTAAACTATGCTCAAATTTACCCAACATTTTCACAAGATAGTTTGTGGTAGAGTGATGAAGAACTTAGATTATATGTGGTATAATCACGCATGATTATGTGAGGGGTATTTTACCTAAAGTCCAGGGAAAAGTAACTCCAATCTCAACGGTAAATGCCATTCTGTCCTCACATTTTCCATAAGTTGATATTCTCAGAATTATAATAAAGTACATGGAATATTCTGAAAGTATGGAACTTTATGCAGCACCATGCCGTGAAATTCAAAATGAGGATGGTGTCAGATTTGCAGCAGTAATAGATGGTAATGGTAAAAAAATTGCTGGCGGTTTTAAGGATGGTATTACTCCTTTTGAGGGCGATGAACAGAAACTACAAGATTTCTTCAAAATTGCAGTAGAACTTTCATCAAAAAATGATAATTTTTCACGTTCGTTGGGTGCATTAAATTACATAGCATCAAGAAGGGACAAAGTAATTTTAATTTCCTTTCCATTCCCATTAAGTGAAAAAATTTTGTTGGTTTCCGCAGAACCTAGTCTGGAAATTGAAAAATTGGCATCAAAAATAGTCAATATTTTTTCTGATTCATCTATAACATCAGATTGATAATATTCTAGTTTTCTCACTTATGATAATTCTAAAAGCTTTTTTATCAAGATATTTTTGTATTATTATATGACTGATGATAAATCACCTCATAATCAAGCATATGTTTTACTGAATGTTGACTATAAACATCAGAAAGATATTATCAATAAAGCTAAATCATTCCCTACTGTAAAAAACGTCAAGACTATGTATGGAATTTATGAAGTTATGATAATCTTAGAATCTGATGATATGCGTGATATCAAAAAAACGATTGATGTTGACATACATAATCTTGATGGAATTACAAACATGACTTCATTGGTGACTGTTGGTACAAAAGATATTCATTCAATATTAGAATAAGAAATGCAAGAAGAATTTGAAATAGTAATAGTAGGAGGCGGACCGGCAGGTCTGTCAGCTGGAATATACATTGCAAGACAAAATGTATCATGTTTGATTATATCAAAAGATTTGGGAGGTCAATTGAATCTGATTCCAAGATTGGAAAACTATCCTGGTACTATAATGTCAAGTGGACCAATATTGGCTAAAACACTTGAAACACAATATCTGTCATTTAAAGGTGAGATGGTCTATGACACTGTTGAAAAAATTGATGAGTCAGATGATGGATTTACAATCAAAACAAATCGTTCTGAATACAAATCAAAGGCAATTGTGTTAGCACCTGGTAAAGTACCAAACATGTTAGGTCTTGAAAATGAATCACAGTATTATAACAAGGGAGTTCATTATTGTACTAAATGTGATGCACCATTTTATCAGGGTAAAACCACAGCATCTATAGGTGTAGGATCTTATCTTGTTGAATCTGGATTATTATTATCTCGTATGGCCTCTAAAATGTATCTAATTGTGAAGGGTTCAAAACTTGGAGGTGATAAAGATCTTATTGCAGCATTGGAAAATAATAAAAATATTGAGATTGTTACCCAGTCATCAGTAAAATCACTTAGTGGGAATTCTGTTTTAAAACAAATTACAATAGTAGATTCATCAGGTACTGAAAAAGTGTTAGATGTTGATGGATTATTTATCGAGATGGGTTCAAAAATTAATCTTGATTTTGTTAAACATTTGGTAAAAATAAATACCAAAGGTGAAATTGAAATAGAATCAGGTGGTATGACAAGTAACCCAGCAATATTTGCAGCTGGTGATGCAACTACAATTCCATACAAACAGATTGTTGTTGCATGTGGAGATGGTTCTAATGCCGGTCTTTCTGCATTCAATTACGTTGAAAAATTAAAAGGTAAACCTGGTGTACGTGCTGACTGGAAAAAACAAATAGGTGATCAAGTATTTCATTATTGATTATTTTTATCGAATAGATTAGATTATGATAAATTAGTTAGATTATACATTAAACCATAATTGAAATTTGGAGCTTAAAAAAGAAGTTTAGAGACTTTCTTCTGAGGTCTCTTCTTTTACTTCTGTTTCTTCACTGTCATCGGTAAGATATCTATCAAGATTTTCAACAGTTTCAGCGATCCAACCAAATAGATATGGGCGTTTTACTTCTGGAATTTTTTCTGCCATGATATACTATTCATTATTTAACATATATTCAACCGAGTCCTTTCTCATTTTTGAGACTCATAATGTTTCAGTTAATTATTTTGATAAGTCTGATCAAACCAACAATTTAATTCTAGTATCATTAGATGATAGTATGTTATTATGGATAGTATTTGCAGCAATAGGTATTGTAGCCGCAATTATTCTGATCTATAAATATTCGAAAACATCAAGATATGACACACTTGGATTTTCAATGCAGTGTAATACTTGTGGGAAAAAAACCAATGGTTTGAAATGTCCATATTGTGAAGAAAAGAAGCATGATTGGAGATAGTCATAAATTAGATTTATTAACTTAAAAACAAGATATGCACTCAGATTTTAATGGAATTGCTGAATAGTCCTAACGAACTTAAAAGTAAAATTTTAGATGAATTAAAAAAAAATGGACTGGTAGATCCATGTTATCAAAAAATGCTTGATTACACAATTGAAATTTTTGAAAAGAATGGATTAGGTAGTGAGTATTATGGTTATCATAATATCAATCATGAATTAGAAGTTGCATTAGGTATATTATTAATTGCTAATAATAGAGAAAATATTTCAAAACTAACAGATGATGATTTAAAATATCTTTACGTTGCTGCACTTTTTCATGATTTAGATCCCCAGAAATATGTTGATAAACCACACGAAAAAAATGTTCTTGAGCACATTGTGATCGATTCCACAATTAAAGATCTAATCAGTCAATTAAACCTTGATCTTGAAATAATTAAAGCACTAATTCTAAGAACAACCTATCCATGGGCAGGTGATGTAAAGAAAGAATGTGAAAAAGAAATTCAGGAATATTTCAAAAAATCTAAAATTACTAATGATAACTTAGAAAAACAAGAACATTTTATGTGGGTTGGTTGGATACTTTCAATTATTGATAGGGTTATTGGATATGCTTTAGGCGATTTCTCAAAGGCTATGCATCTAGCAAAAACAAATTCACATGCACTTGCTTGGCATCCATCATTTACTGTTCGCCGATCGGTGACATATTTTGAAGATCTAATAGGCAAAGAATCTGAAATGTGTGAGATGGTATTACGTTGTCTTCCAAAACATATGCGCAAGAACTTTATGGATAATGTTCAGGGTTTTCTAAATCTTCGTCAGCAGGAAATTCAAACTCAAAGTGATTTTCTATATGATGATATAAAATTCACAACTAAAATTGAATCAACAAAACTGAAGAATAATGAAGAATTTATCAGTGCACTACATTCAATATATCTTGAACTTCCAAGACCATTACGATTAGAAAGAAATTTTGAACAATCATTAAACGAATCTACAACAATTTTGAACACATTACGATTAAGAGACAAAAATGGTCCCATCATAGGATTCGCAAAGGGTGGGCCATTAGAACACTATCAACTTAGATCTGAAATTAAGGATGAGAATTTTGGAAAAAATAATACAATATTTTTAGAGCCTATTGCCCTAAAAATGGGTTATTGGGGTCTTGGCGGTGGTCATAAAATGAGGCAACTTTTTGTGATGCAGGCACATGCAATGAATTATGAATATATGACAAGTTTTGCATTACGAGATGTAATTCAAAGACGTTGTAATGGTCTGGAAAGAGCAGAATTTGTAACCAAATTTGATCCTGAACGTTGGGATTATTACAGAATCAAATTATAGTATCATTAGGCAAAATCTGGATCAGTATTATATTCATTAATGTTCTATTATTAATATGAAATTAGAAAAACAATTCAATCCAGATTTCCTCTATAATCATATAGTACATTATTACATTGATAAGAAAAAATGCACAAAAGAAGAAGCAAATAAGATAGCTCAAAAAGTGATTAGTAAAGAATATCAGCGCCGTATTTGTAAAAATCCTGAATGTAATCATATGTTACATGATCATATAAGAAATAGTGATACATGTTTTATTCTTGATTGTGCTTGTGCAAAATTTGTAAAATGAATATCCCTTCGTAATTTATTGATATAAAATATGGAATCAATCGAGGCATTAATCAGATTGGGCAAATCACAACTTGAAAATGGCTCTTTTGATGAAGCATTAAAATCATTTGAACAAGCAATTTCATTTGATCAAAACAATCCTGATTTATGGAATTTTATGGGTGCTACATTACGAAGTCTTGGCAGATACGACGAAGCTATAGACTGTTTTAACAAATCATTAAAAATTGATCCACGTGATAAAGATAGTTCTTAATCATTTACCAAAATTCAAAGGCTGTATTTCCAAAATAATATCCAGCCAAAATTAAAGTTATACTCCATCCACATGAACCAAGAACAGTATATGTAATGAATTTTGTAAATCTCATTTTAAGTAATCCTGCAGGAACGGAAATCATTTCTCTAAAAACTGGGATCATTCTTCCAAATAATACAGCTTTATCACCATATTTTTGAAACCAATTTTCAACTCGTGTTAATTTTTTTTCAGAGACTTTTACATACATTAAATATTTTAACAATGCAACACGCCCAAGTTTCAACGCAATTACATATATCACTGTTGAACCAATGCTGGCTCCAAGCCCGCCAATTATACCTAGTAAAATAACCTGATATAACTCAAAATTATTTTGTGATGCTAAAAATCCAGCAGTTGGAAATACAGCCATTGTAGGAATTGGGGGAATTATCGTTTCAATTAATGCAGCAATGAATACACCAACATAAAGATATTCAGCAAGCAGCGTAGTCATCCATTCAATAAATGTCTCAAAAACCAATTGGATCATATTAACACCAGATTCGGTTTGTTTATAGTTTCTGAAGTAATTGTCAACTAAAAACTAAATTGAAAATATATTATCAACTTCTATAATTAATCATTATGAAAGCAACCTCACAAAATATACTTAGTTATGCTCATGAACTGTGTGAAGACGAAGATTATGTGAATGCTTTAGAATATTTTAATATGGTTTTGGAGATGGATCCTAATAATTTGAATGCAATTATTGATAAGGGTGTTACATTGCAAAATTTAGGATATTTTACTAAAGCATTGCAAATGTATGAAAAAGCATTATTGATCGAGCCAGAAAATCCAGACGTATTAATCAATAAAGGTTCAATATTACATATATTGAAAAAATACACCAAAGCAATTTCCTGTTATGATACAGTAATTAGTCAGGATAAAAAAAATACAGTGGCATTAGCTTACAAGGGTCTTTCTATTGGTGAAATGGGTGACATTTCTCTTGCTATTACGTATTTCAAAAAAGCATTATCTATAGAACAAGACTATGATCTAGCACAAAGTAGTCTTTTAACTGCAAAAAATCTTCTGAAATCTTGTTCAAAATAATTTATATCATTTATTATGTATTCTAGGATTTATCATCATCAAATTTCTGAAAAAATTCTTGATGCTTAATTTCTTGATGTTTTTTTAACTCTTCTATATTTTCAAATATTATGTGACATACGAAACATTTTGGCTTATTTTCATCAATTAAGGGTAATACCAATGTTATAATTTTCTATTAGCTTTACTTATCTTTTTATTAATAGATAATCTATCACCTATATGCTTGAATCAATGATTGAACAATCACAAATATTAGAACGCGTAGTTGCAGGTGAAGAACTATCTTTCCAAGACGGTGTAGATTTATTGGAACATGATAACTTCCATTCGCTTGGTATAACTGCTAACAATTTAAGACAAAAATATGTAGGAGACCAAGTTACATTTACTTCTTCATCATATGTTAATTATACAAATGTGTGTGCTGCAAGTTGTCAAATATGTGCATTTTATAGAAAAGAGGGTGATGATGATTCTTATACATTAACACCTGAACAAATTGAGAAAAGAGTAACAATTGCAAAAAATATGGGTGCAACAGAAATACATATTGTAGGAGGTTTTCATCCAAAACTTTCACTTGATTATTATGAATCAATGATGAAAATCATTAAGGCAAATCATCCAACATTAAAAATAAAAGCATTCACTGCTGCAGAAATTTTCTTCTTTTCTAAAATAACAAAAAATTCTATAAAGGAAATATTATCTAGACTAAAGGATGCTGGTCTTGATTCATTACCGGGTGGTGGAGCTGAATTATTTGATCCTGAGATACGATCAGAGATAGCTCGTGGGAAATGTTCTGGTCAAGAATGGTTAGATACAATGGAGCAGGCTCATAACTTGGGAATTAAAAGTAATGCAACCATGTTATATGGCCATATTGAAAAACCTAAACATATAGTAGATCATTTGATAAAAATCAGAGAATTACAGAAAAAAACAAATGGATTTATCACATTAATCCCACTTAAATTTAGTTTAGAAAATACTGAACTTGAAAAGAAAAATAAACTGACTCAAGAATGTTCATCAATATATGATCTAAAAGTTATTGCGTTATCACGTATCATGTTAGCAGGTATATTGAATAATATCTCAGTTTATTGGGTTGCAGATGGTAAAAAACTTGCACAAACTGCATTAGTTTTTGGTGGAAATGATCTTGTAGGTACAGCTTTTTCAGAGGAAGTATATCGTGCTGCTGGCAAATCTACAAATTCATCAATAGAAGATTTGGTAAGTTTGGTTAAGGAAATAAAAAGAAAGCCTGTACAACGTGACACATTTTTTAATACACTAAAAACATTTTGAGATTACGTAGTAGGTTTCTTTTCAGTTTTTTTGGCACCACTTTCTCTTTTTCTTCTTGCTCCAAAACTTATCAGGACCAATAAAAATCCTACACCAATCAATATTCCAGATAATGTTTTGTAATCTGCATTCTCACGTTCAGAAATCAGGAACTCAAGTTGTTCATCTTCAGTCATACCTGCATAGCCAATAGGTGTAATGCTATCAAGATAAAAAGTTAGTGTCCCACCAACAATAATCATGATCAGACCAGAAACCATCATTTTTTTGTCTATTAACAATATGAAATAATGACAAAATACCTCATTATTAATTTTGTACTGAACTTTTTTATTTATATAAATCGAATTCAGGTTTCCTTTGTTGTGTTTTAACTTCTGCAGTAATTGCTTGTATTACTTCAGGATGATTATATGTCAAATGACGCATGAACTGAGCAGATTTTTCATTTCTAAAAAAATCATCAGCATGAAGAGATTCTTCAGTAGTTAATTCCTCTATAAATGAATCACATTCTTTACATGGATCAAAATCTAGAAATAATTTCATAATCCCTTTTAGAGAAATACTTTATAAATTTCTCGATTCAATTGATCAATTAAAAGTTACTTAGTCCTCATTAATGATAATTGATAGAAGACCTAAAAAGTCGTAAGCGGTTTTATCTGTATTTTTGTATTTCATTTTTAATAATTCTTAAACCAAGATTTTGAATATAAAAACTACGAATAAATCGTCCATACAAATCGTCCATATGTTTTATACAATTTTTAGATCAAATTTGGGCGTAAGGTTTTTTTGTTTTGCCATTTCAAAAACCTTTTTGATAGAATCCTCTCCTTCTTTACCCATATTTACTGTAACATTGTTTACATACATTTTTACAAATTTTTCAATTAAATCTCGTGGTTTATTTCGTCCATATTGCATTGCATAATCTATTGCATCTGAAGTATGTTCTAAACCATATTCAATAGAATCTTGTAAAAATTTATCAAATTTTTTTATAGTTGATTCACCAAAACTTGTTTTCATTACATTGATTCCTAATGGTACTGGTAATCCATTTGTGGTTTTATCCCACCATTCACCAACATCTAGAATTTTTATATTTCCTTCCTGTTTGTATGTTATCTGAGTTTCATGTATAACCAAGCCTGCATCAACTTTACCACTTTTTACTGCAGCTGGAATATCACTAAAATTCATTGGTAGATAATTAAATTTTCCAATCATAAGTTGTAAGAGTAAAAATGCTGATGTCATTTTTCCCGGAATCGCAATAAGTGAATTTTGTAGTTCATTGATGGACATATCCTTATTTGATGTCACAATAGGACCATATCCAATACCAAAACTACCTCCAGATCTTAAAATTGTATATTCTGGTAAATATGCACACGCGTGAACAGATACAGCTGTAACATCCAGTTCAGGATTTAATGCCTTTTGATTCAACTCTTCAATATCACCAATAACATGTTTTATAGTAAAATCATTTGATCTTACTTTACCATTTAACATTCCATAAAACATGAATGCGTCATCAGAATCAGGGGTATGCCCAACGGAAATTTCCATGAGTTAGATCAAAAATTTGGTTATAAATAATATTAGATGTAATTTGAAGGGTATATTTGAAAATGTTTTGTCATTTTATTTCAATTTCAGTAAAAAAATCAGGAAGCAAATAGGTTTAATAGATGTTGATCAAGGATATCGCCTATGGCTAAATACAAATCAACTGATCAAGTTCTAAAAATTATCACGGATAAGAATCAAATCCGTAATTTTGGTGTTATCGCTCATGTTGATCACGGCAAAACAACCATGAGTGATAGTCTTTTAGCACATTCTGGAATAATTGCACCTTCTGCTGCAGGTAAAGCTCTTGCATTGGATTATATGAAGGAAGAACAGGAACGTGGAATTACTATCGTTCAAGCTAATGTCACTTTGCATTACAAGCATGCCGATAGCGAGTATGTAATTAATATGATTGATACACCTGGGCATGTTGATTTTTCGGGAAGAGTAATTCGTAGTCTTCGAGCTATTGATGGTGCAGTAGTTGTTTGTGATGCAGTTGAAGGTATTATGACCCAAACTGAAACTGTGACAAGAATGTCATTAGAAGAAAGAGTACGACCTGTTTTGTATATTAACAAAATTGATCGTTTAATAAAGGAATTACGATTAACGCCAGAAGCTATGCAAGAAAAACTTGCTGGAGTAGTTACGAGTTTTAATAATTTGATTGATACATATGCTGAACCAGAGTACAAAGAAAAATGGAAAGTCTCCATACAAGATGGTAGTGTTAGTTTTGGTTCTGCTAAGGATAAATGGGGATTCAACGTAGATATAATGAAAGAAAAAGGAATTTCCTTTAAAGATGTAATTTCAGCGTATTCTGACGATGGTAATGTTGAGGATCTTGTTGAGAAAGTACCACTTGCAGAAGCAATTTTGGGCATGGTTGTTAAGCATCATCCACCACCACATGTTGCACAAAAATATCGTATTCCAAAGATTTGGAAGGGTGATCTCGATTCTGACATCGGAAAAGCCATCATAAATTGTGATGATAACGGTCCAGCTGTTATGATGATCGTGAATATGCAAATGGATCCTGCTGCAGGTCCTGTAGCTATAGGAAGATTATTTTCGGGTACAGTAAAAGATGGAGATACTGTTAATCTTATTGATACTCATCGTGAAGCAAGAATTCAATCTGTAAATTTTTTCATGGGCAATCAACGAGAGATGGTTGGACAACTTTCTGCTGGAAATATTCCTGCACTTCTTGGATTAACTGAAGCTAGAGCAGGACAAACTTTGTCAACAACTAAAGGCATAGAAGTGTTTGAAGGAATAAAATATGTGTCAGAACCTGTGGTTCAAATGGCTATAGAACCAAAACATCCTAAGGACCTTCCAAAGATGATTGAGATATTAAAAAGATTAACGATAGAAGACCCAAACCTGATTATCAAAATTAACGAAGAAAGCGGTGAAACAATCATGGCAGGAATGGGTGTATTGCATTTAGAGATTGCAACAAACCAAATTAAAGAAGCTGGACTCGAACTTGTGACATCTGAACCACTGATAAATTATCGTGAAACTGTAACACAACCTACTGAACCTATAATGGCAAAATCTCCTAACAGACATAACAAAATTTTCATGAGAGTTGAGCCATTAGAACCAGAAATTGCAGAGATGTGTAGAACTGGAGAACTAGGTGAAATGAAAGATAAAAAAGAAATGACTAAGATTCTTCGTGATCATGGTTGGGAACCTGATGTTGCAAAGAAAGTAATGAGATTTGATTCTCGTGGGAATATAATGATTAATGGTACAAAAGGTGTTCAGTTTATTGATGAATCAAGTGATTCTATACTTTCTGGTTTTGATGAAGTAATGAGAGAAGGACCACTTGCAAGAGAGCAAATGAGAGATTGTAAGTTTACATTTACTCATTTTGTACCGCATGAAGATACTGCACATAGAGGATTATCACAATTAGGCCCAGCATCTAGAAGAGCATGCCTTGCAAGTGTATTACTAGCACAATCAGTAATTCTGGAACCAATACTTGGAATAGAAGTTAGGGTGCCACAAGATCTAGTTGGAAATGTTGCAAGTGTACTTTCTGGTAAACGTGGTAAGGTAATTGATATGCAGCAAAAAGGCGTAGTTAGTATAGTTATAGGTGAGGTTCCTGCATCTGAAACTTTTGATATTTCTCAGGTAATGCGTGGTCAGACAGCGGGAAAGGCTATGTGGAATACATTCTTTAAATCATGGTCACCAATACCAAAATCATTGATTGCTCAATTAGTACCTGATATTAGGAAAAGAAAAGGTTTGAGCCCAGAACCACCAAAGGCTGAAGAATTTATTGACAGAGAATAGTTAACAACCTTCTTCATGTAAAGTTGTTAAAATAAAAGCCATCTCAGTCATAAAACCATCTTCAGAATCATCATTTGCATATTCACGTGTATGAATCCAAAAATCATCGTTTGACATACATTATATTGTATTTTTACTATAATAGATCCAATGATTTTTTGATTTACAAAATAATCCAAAATATTTGATATGTTCTATACACGATAATTAGGAAATGGAATGAAATTGTATATACATATAATCATAGTATAATAATCAATGAGAGTAAATCCTTTCCAGCTTTTATTATGGACATTCAGAAGGAACGAAAATGATGTTGTTAGTCTTTACAACACATTATCACCTATAATGCAATTGGTAACTGACAATAATATGCTTAATTTTGGTTATTGGGATGATGAAAATATAACACCTAGCCAAGCTCAAAATAAACTGTGTGATTTGGTCGGGAGAACATCCGAATTAGATACAGCAAACACATTATTAGATGTAGGAAGTGGTCTATCATCACCAGCAATAGAATGGTCAATCAAATATCCATCGACTAAAATTTCATGCATAAATACTAATTTTCAACAATTAAAATTTGGAAAAGAACATACAAAAGAAAAAACCCCAAATCTAATACATCAAATTAATTCTACTTCCACATTATTACCATTTTCAGAAAATTCTACAGAAAGAATAATTGCACTAGAATCAGCTCAACATTTCAAGCCATTTTCAAAGTTTATTTCTGAATCAGATAGGGTACTAACTGATGATGGAATTCTTACATTCGCAATTCCCATAATGAAAAAAAAATCTTCTCCAAAGAATCTCGGCATTTTAACATTGACATGGTCATCTGAGCATTATCATGAAAATTTTATAATCAATGCAACAAAGGAAAAATTCAAAATAGTAGAAAAACTAGAAATTGGTTCTTATGTATTTGAACCACTCACAAATTATTATCTCAAAAATAGGGCAGAATTACGAGACATATTATTAACACAATATCCTTCATATGTAGAAAAAATCTTGTATAATTCATTATTAAAAATGAAAAATGCCTCAGAAGAAAAATTGATTGACTATTTTATTGTAAAATGCGTAAAAAATAATTGAAAATAAGGTTTGTAAATACATTTCTTTTTCTTATTCAATTATATTATCACTACAAATTTTTATGAACATGAATGATTCAGTTGAAAGTGAGTTAATAGGAGTCGTTGAAGATATTTTAAACTTAGATCCATTAATGAGGTTTACAGCAATAATTGATCTTGATGGAAATATTATTGAGGGAATTATGAAAGATGGTAAAACTAGTTTAGAATCACAAAAAGAACAAGAAAAATTTTGTAAAGAAGCAAGTGAAAGAAGGCAGATAAGAGAGAGCTATAATGATTCATTAGGGAAAATACGATATGTTCATTTGGAAAGGGAAAATGTAACACAGATTACGATCTATCCAAAAACATGTACAATACTTGTTACTATGGAACCAGAACTAAGTATAGATAAAAAATTAGTGATAATAACAAAGATAAAAAAGATTACATCACATTTGTAATAATTATAGGATGACAAATAAATGGTGAAAATTTTGATTGATGAAATGGATGATGGGATGGATGAAAAATTATCTAGTATTGGCCATGATGCATACAGTGTAAAAAAACTTCGTTCACAGGGGCTAAAATTGCATACTGATTATTCTATTATTAATTATGCAAAAGAGAATAAAATGATTTTAGTTACTCGTGATACAGAAAGTGGTCAGGCATGTGATGAGAATAATATCCCATGTGTATTATTAGATAATAATGAAATATTCAAGATTGTTTTGGAAAAATTAAAAGAATTTACTTAGAAACGAACAAATTCTAATGGGTGTCAATTATTATTTTGTTGATGATTTTGTTTTTGGATTTTTTTCCCAATAATGATTGGTGTAATCAAAAGTATTGGTATTGTAATAGCAATAAAGAAAGTCTGAAGTTGTGTGATGGTAAGTGTAAATATAATTGCACTTGAACTGCTAATAAATAATGATAGAAATGTACCAACACATGTAGGGCATGCAATGAATAAACCAGTAGTTGCACCAATACTGGCTAATCCACTACCTTTTTTTGTGAATGATATCATACATAATGCGAGTGACACGTTAAAAGCAACAAGATATGATACAACAATTTGTAATAGAAGATTTATTGGTATTATTTGTAATCCAACATGTTCTGTCATATACACAATAATTTTTGGCATGTAACCTGGTTCACCACAGCAAGGAAGTAAAATAGCAGATGGGACTATCGCATCATAATGATGTGAAAATATTACATCAGGTTGATAAATTAACATGCCAGATGTGATAGAAAAAAAACTCCAATAGATAATGAATGTGATGGCAAAAATTTTTTTTGCTTTATTGTTTAAAGTTATACTCGCAATTATTCCCAGTAGATCATTACCATCATCAAGTACTTTACGATGATGATAACGGTACAAGCCATAGGCAATTGCTCCAAATGACATGATCATGATAACATAAAATGCTATAGCAAGTCGATCTACAGCCTGGATTGAATCAGGTGTAACAGAAAAATCTTGTATACCTGAATATACTAAAAAAAGTATTCCAATTGAAGCAAAGCCCAATATAATGAGTGATTTATCATTATGTTTTTTTGTACTTGTTTGCCTTTTCATACAATTAAAAAATTTTATTACTATAATTTATGCTTATTAGAAAGCAATTTCTGATTTAGTTGATAATATCTTGAAAATTGATGATGCACAAGAGAAAGATTATGAATTAGTACGAATAACCCATCTTGGTTTTGTTGATGAATACGGTATAGAGGGATTATTACTACTAAAGGCTGATGATGGAAGAGAATTTCATATGCATGCTTTTTCAGGTGAAGTTGCTCGACACATATCTAGTTTCTTGGATAACCAACAACCCATTCCTACCATCTATAAAATGCTTGAAGAAATATGTGAAGAAAATGGAATTTTTTTGGTGAAAGTAAAAATTTATGAAAGTGGTGAGGCTCTTCGAGCAAATTTATACTTTACAGGGAAAAAAGATATGGTATTAAGGAATTATCGAGCATCAGATGCTGTTGCACTTGCAGTGTATTATAAAATACCAATATTAGTTAGAAATAACTTATTACAAGAAACAATAAGTTCTAAGTAATAATTTTATCCAACACATCATCTTCTTGTGCTATTTTTATCTCCATGGCAATTCTACGACCAATTCCAAATGTTTCACCATATTGATATTTTGTATACGGACTTGTAGTTGCAACGATTGGGTTACCTGGAACTCTAAGAGAAACATCATAAACAATCATTTCCAGATCTTTTGTAATTACACTTTGAAGTGAAAATGGTCCAATTATTCCCGGAGAATACTCTCTTTTGACTGCTGCAACGAATTTGTCTCCCATTGAAATTACTTTTTCTAGTAAGGATTCACGGATACTTGCTGGAGTATGACCAACTTCAATATTCTGTGGATCAATATCTAACTCCAATTGTTGTTTAGCAGGTATAGCATTAAAATCATGCAAGTTTGTTTGAAGTCTTCTTTCTATCCCAATAAAATCAACATTTTTTGAGATTGGGGTATAGAAATAGTTAAAATTCAGATAAGTACCAATAGCAAGCTCTTCAATCACAGCATTGTTCAAGTCAGTTTTTGATATCGTGCCATCTCTAATTTTTTCTTCAGATTTTTTCTTATAATCTGAAAATGATGAAACTGTAAAAAACGCTCTTTCTAATTTACGTTTTTTTTCTTGTACTTTAACAATTGAAGGTTTGTTAATATCCTTTGGATTTTTAAAAATTTTTGGATATTTAATACCAGCCTTTTGAAGTAAATAGTACTGATTTTTCTTATTGTTTCTTTCTTCGGCTTGAAATAATGCACGATTTCCAAAGATGGGAACTTTAAAAGAGTTTTCAATTGTCTTGTATCCAAGATATGCAGTTAGGGAACGATGCGGAACTATCAACGTATTTGTGTCTTTTAGCATTTTTTGATTTTTCATAGAAGCCATATCGCTAAATTTTTTTAAAATTTTAACTTCATTAGCAATTCTACTAAAACGTTGATAGGGAGTCTCTCTACCTTTTTGACAAAATACTATTGTATCAAAATTTTCATCCTTTGCCCCATCCATAATTTCAAGGGCTGAGTGACTACCAAGTACACCTATACGAAGATCAGTATATTCATTAATAATTTTTTGAATATCTGATCGTTTTATCATATTTTCTCAATATTCTAACCATAATATGAAGCTAGTATGTTTTTAATCACTGACACATAAAAAATATCAAAATGAATACAGAAATGGTTTTGGTCGGTGTGATTTTATTTACAGGTATGATTGCTGCGTCAGTAAAGATATGGTTAAACAAACGTAAGCAGCAAGAAAGCGATTATTTAGATTCAGATACAAATGATGATTATGAGACTTGATAGACTCTTACTTAAAATATTGTGAAATTAACTAAATGTTATGAAACTAGTAATTGGAATAACTGGTAGTACAGGTGTAATTTATGGAATTAGGATTCTTGAAAAATTGAAAGAATACAATATTGATACTCACTTGATTATGTCAGAATGGGCACAAAAATGTATCACGATGGAGACTAAATATGATCTAAATTATGTAAAATCATTAGCAACAATAATTTCTGATGATGCAAATATGGCTGCAAGTATTTCAAGTGGTACACATAAGACTGATGGCATGATAGTTATTCCATGCAGTATGAAAACATTATCTAGCATTGCAAATGGTTATGATGAAACATTAGTTGCCAGGGCAGCTGGTGTAATTTTAAAAGAATCACGAAAGTTAATTCTTGTAGCACGAGAGACACCATTGACAGCTATTAATTTAGAAAATATGCTAAAATTAGCCAGATTGGGAACCATAATTATGCCACCAGTTACTGAGTTTTACACTAAACCCAAAAATATTGATGATTTAGTAGATCATATTGTTGGGAAATGTTTAGATCAATTTGACATTGAACATGATCTTTTTCCTAGATGGGGCTCTAATAATTAAAATAACTTGTTAGGATGTTTCGCCCTTATTGTTTTCTTTAAAATCTTTTAATTCTTTATCACCTTCAATTTCTCCCTTTTTGTATTCAGATTTTGCCTTACCAAACGTTTTTGCAAGCTGAGGGATTTTTGCGGCTCCAAAGATTAAGACACCAATTACAACCACAAGTATTACCAGTTCCATTCCACCAA
>CAZCFF010000017.1:0-17948 GCA_964497885.1 uncultured Candidatus Nitrosopelagicus sp. | reverse complement strand
GATACAGTTCCACCACAAGTGCTAGTTCCTGATGACATTGTAATAGAAACTGAGAACCCTAACGGTGCTGTTGCAACATTTAATCCTCGTGCGATAGATAATATTGATGAATTGATTACTCCAAGCTGTAATCATCAATCTGGTTCTATATTTGCAATTGGTACGACTGAAGTAGTGTGTACAGCAACTGATTCTGCAGGAAATTCTAGTTCAAATTCATTTAACGTGATCATAGAATTCTCTGGAATTTTAATTCCGGATTGGATCAAGAGTGTAGCAGGATTCTGGAATGCAGGTGACATTAACGATGCATCTTTCCTAGAAGGAATCTCATATCTAATTGAAAATGATATACTAATTGTTCCACCTACAACAGCTGGAGCTGATACTGGTGCTGCAGTTCCAGAGTGGGTTAAAAATACTGCAGGTTGGTGGTCTGAAGGACAGATTGATGATGAAACATTTGTAAATGCATTACAGTATTTGATCCAACAAGGATTGATTCAAGTTTAGTCTATCATTTATCTACGACATTATTTTTGCATTAATTTACAATCAAACGCCATTTCATACATGCATATTACATACATGTCAATGCATATCTAGAAACTTATTTTTTTGAGGCTAAAATCCTGAGGTTATATATAAAATCTATATAGAATTCGTAGATCGGATGTATATACTACATTCACGTAACTATAGTAAGCGTGTTGAGGGTAACGCCGGACAGATTCTAGATGAAGGTCCAAGAACAAACCCTATTTAGCCTATGAAGACAGTTTTTTTCGCTGTCTTCAGGCGGCAAATTTTTCTAATAACATTCATGTACAATTAGATCTTAGATAATCTACATGCGGGACTCTGAAACATTTGGTATAGAATCAGTATATGCTGAACGAGCAATTGAATGGATGAACGAGCAAGCAAAGAAGAATAATTGGAAGTTTGAAGCTAGGACATACAATTCTGAAATAAAAACCAAAAATTTTGGAACATTTGAAATGTTTTCATGGATAGGCGACGTAAAAACTGCTAGAAGTATTATTGTAAAGGTCAGTAAACGTTTCAAAGCTAAAGTAATCGAAGGTGGCTATAAGCCAAAGGACAAAATATTCAAGAAAAAAAAATCAGAGTTCGGTGTAATTAGGAGAGGAGAAAGAATTATTGGGCACTTAGAATTTTCTGCGTCACGATTAGGTAATGAGATGTGGACGTTAGAAGCTGAAGAAAGAAAATGATCGTCAACGGTTGGCGACATAACTATTAAACATGTTTCAACATTTTCTGATCAGTCGATGACATAAAATTTTCTTGTTGCGAATTTCGTACGATTCACTAATAAAGTAGATTATCTTAACATACATGAATCAAGAAAGTCACCGTATAGGGGAGCACGTGATCCTTCTTGATCCATGTCTAGCTTTTGCTAGATCCAGGTAATACATAAGTACGATCATTTTTTGCGATCATGCTTATTTTTTTTATAATGTAAGCTTTATACGTTGTAATTTTTTTTCCTGTGTAAAAATTATAAAAAAATAAAATAATTCAATAATTTGTCAGAAACTGAAACAAAAAATAGTTTATTATCCATATATTATTAGAGAATATCAATGAATGATACACTTTTCACTGAATTTATAATAATTGCAGCTATAGTTGGTTTCATAACTGCATTTTTGATCGTGAAACGACTACGAGACCAATGAAATATTGTTGGATCTAGAACTGTAATTCAGACTCGGCTAGTTTAGCCTTTTTTTCATTAAGTTCAATAGCCAATTCACGTAATTTTGCACTTTCATAAGGCCTGTTGAACTCTAGGCTTCGTAATTCATCTTCTAATTGATGAATTTCCTCGTGAAGTTGACCCATGTTACCATGTTCTGTCATACAAAAACTAACAAATACCCATATTTATACAAGATGGAAATGAGCAAAATTGTAATAATTTCAGGCAGTCCAAGAAAAAATGGGAAAACTCAAGTTTTAATGAAATTCATTTCCGATCATATCAAAGAAAATAATTCGGATGTAAAATTCATTAACCTTGCAGAAGGTGGAATTGATTACTATACTGGTGATGGAAACCATAATGAAACTACAGAGCAGGCGATCAAAGACATCACAGAAGCAGACATTTGGTTAATAGGAACCCCAATCTATAATTCGTTTTTCAGTTCCGCGTTGAAAAATCTATTCGAGTATATTGATTATAGGAAAACAGAGGGAAAAACTGCTGGTTTGGTCATCTTGGCTTCAGGTAATATCAGTTTTACAGATGTTCAAACCCTACTCACACAACTGATGTCTTATTTCAAAGTGATTACAAACCCAAAAGCCGTCTTTGTTACTGCAGATACAATAGAAAATGGTGAAATAGTGAACGATGATGTGGAATTTAGACTTCAAGCATTGATTGAACAGACTTTGGAGCTTGCAAATAAAACTAGAGCATGACATGAAGAAATCTGAACTTAAAAAATTAGTTGCTGAGTATAATGATCTTAAGAGAAGATCAAAAAATCAGGACATCTCTGATAAATTAAAAATAATTGAGCGTAGATACTTTCATGAAACTGGAAGCGAGATCAATGGTGAATTAGATGGAAAGAAACTTTACGATCTTTATCGTCACACTACAAAGCTTATAGAATAATTATAATTGAGACGACATTTCAATCATATACCACTCAACATAGCCTCCAGTAAGTAACAGACCAAGTAGAATTAATATTTCAACAAGTGTTACACGTAT
This sequence comes from uncultured Candidatus Nitrosopelagicus sp., assembly GCA_964497885.1. Taxonomy (GTDB): domain Archaea; phylum Thermoproteota; class Nitrososphaeria; order Nitrososphaerales; family Nitrosopumilaceae; genus Nitrosopelagicus. Next base: position 15,190 of record CAZCFF010000017.1, on the reverse strand, counting down.
ATCATTTCGAATTGTTATCTTCTTGATAATTTTATGCATGAGTATGTAACTCCTTGACATTGCAAGTGAATATGCTGCAACCTCCATTAATCCAAATGGAGTCATGAATAGAATACTCAATGCTGGAATCTGTTCTACAAGTGGATTCATACTTTTTATCGCGGAGAATGCCACACCGGTGGAAAATGCTGAAAACATGCCCCAAATGATACCAAATCCAGGAATAAACATAGGTAAAGAGAGTGCTGTGTTATGAAGGAAAATGCCAAAAGCATCTATTCCTTCAACCATCGCTTCAAATTCCTCCATAATCATCTCTACCTCCTCCTCTGGAAGAGGAATTTCTGCACTAGCAGCAAAAACTGCTGAAAAAATAGCCATGAAAATAAAAAATACAACTATTCTATTGCCTATCATCATCATGCACTTTGATGTCTGGAATATTTTCAGTTATTAGAATTAATGGGTTACACCAGAATATTCAGGATCCTTTTGGGCTTCATCAAGAATCATTTTGAGTATAGCTTTTATTGTTTCATCAGACTCTTCGTTTTGCATTTTTTTGATAATCTCTGGGTTATCTCTCATCGATTTTAAAAGTACATCCTTTATGCTACCCAATAGTTTCCTTAGTACACTATACGATATGAATACTTAGAATTTATAGGATTTTATCTTATTGTGAAATAGAATATCGATCTTTCAATCAAAGAATATACATAATTTAATCACAATCAAGTTTTATGACAAAGGTTGGTCTGATCGGAACAGGAATGTTAGGTGAGGCAGTTGGACTTCATCTACTTGAATCTGGATATGATCTTAATGTATACAACAGAACAAAATCAAAAACAAAAAAACTAGAAGAAAATGGCGCCACAGTCTTTGATTTGCCTAAACATATGTCTGAATCTTCTGATCTGATTATCACTTGTGTAAAAGATGCAGATGCTGTAAAGGAAGTATTGTTTGGAAATGATGGGATAACTTCAGGTAAGTGCAGTGAACTGTCTGTTGCGGATATGTCAACAATCAATCCAACAGGTGCACAAGAAATATCAAAAAAACTTCATGAAATGAAAATAAAATCACTGGAAATACCTGTAATGGGTGGACCAAACGTAGCTATCAGCGGTGGATTGGTACTGATGGCATCTGGTGACAAAGAATTGTTTGAAACACATGAAAAAATTTTCAAAACAATTGCACATAAAATATTTTTCCTGGGAGAATCAGGTAATGCACATACAATAAAACTTGCAATGAATATGCAAATTTCACTATTAGCATTATCATTATCTGAAGGTATAATGCTCATGAAAAAGGCTGGAGTTGAACCGGAAAAATTTCTAGAAATTTTAAATTCTACGTATTTTGGTACGGGAATGTCAGAAAAGAAAGCTTACAAAATGATAAAGAATGAATATGAACCAACCTTTACACTGAAGAACTTGAAAAAAGACTTGGACATAATTACCAAGACTGCAAAAGATTTTGACGCAATTCTACCGATTACCGAACGTGCAAATAAAATTTATGATGATGCGTTGGCTGCAGGGTTTGGTGAATTGGATTATACTGGTGTTTTAGCATATATCGAAAAAATGTCTAGAACAAAAGACTAAGAATATTAATCACTACAAAATACTAGTTTCATAATGGGTATAATATGCAGGGGGATTTGTGATCAATTTAGAGTAAAGATTGCGTCTAGACAACCAAGATATTCAGTTGGTTACAAAAGATGCACTTTTTGTGCTGCATATTTTTCTACACCTGACAGTAGATGTCCTTGCTGTAAAACAAAATTAAGAACTCGTGCAAGAAGTAAACTAAAATTTAGATCTTAGAAGTGTTTTTGCTAGTAACTGTGCAATCCTCAACGGTTCTGGAAATGAACCTTGTAATGTAAGTTTGTCAAGTAATTGTTTTGCTTCCAGAGTAGTACAACCTTCATTACGTATATACAAATTATGTGATGTGTGTAAAGTAATTTCTTTGCGTGAATCTAATTTAGAATATTGATCAAGTTTTGATTTGTATGAATCAGGAAAGTGATGTTTTATTGCATCTTGGATAGAGTCTGAATCGTTGTATGTCACACCTATAACCGGTAATTCAGTTTTTTGTGATATTTTTTTTATATCAACTATGTTGTAAAGTGATATCACTATTCCTGAGATTAATATGAAGTTGATATCTGATCGATTCAGTTTTGTGTACATAGATAATATTGTGTCTGTTGCATCATCACCACCAACTGTTGAATGTCCAAAAATAAATCCGTCAATGATTAAATCTGATGTTGTAACAAGGCCTGTAAGTATTGATTTTTTTGAATTTTGCAAAAAACTTTCGGCTATTGCAAGACCTCTTAAACCATGTTTCTCAAGATGTAACGTTTTCATTTCTTTTTTTTCTATAAATCCTGTACACCAAACCAGTAACTACGATAACAGCAATAGTAAGACCTGACCATAGTCCAAATGCGGCAAAATCAGGTTCTGACATACTATAATCTAGGTATAGGAATAAAATAAATACATTAGAAAATAGTGAAACATATGCCAGAATTTGTCTGTGAGAAGTGTGGTAAACGTGAATTCCATGAAAATGAAGATACGTTAAAGATTACAATCAGTGTCCACAATCAATTCTGTAGAGGAAAAGAGAATCAATCTCACAGTTTCATGCATCGTGATGATACTCACCTTGAACCAATGGATCCTGAAAGAGCGAATGATGAAAAAGATGTACCTATTCTCAACAAATGAGAACGAATATGGAATTATCTAATGAGTTTAATCTGAAGGAGGTTGAACAAACCACTAAGAATTACCTTTCAAAAATAGATTTAAAAAAATTAATAGATGAATCATCCGATAAGATGGATAAAATTATGTTCATCGAGGGACCTCCTACACTAAACGGTGAACCACATGCAGGTCATCTTAGAGGTCGTGTCTTCAAAGATTTATGGTATAGATTTAACACGCTAAATGGAAAAAATGTAGTTTTTAATGCAGGCTGGGATACACAAGGTCTTCCAGTAGAATTACAAGCCGAAAAAGAACTTGGAATCACAAATGGCAAAAGTGAGATTACAACACAGGAACAAATTGAGAATTTGGTTGCTCAGTGTAAAAAAATTGTTACAAAATTTCATCAGAAGTGGGTTAATGTTGATGAAAAACTTGGGATGTCATTCAATCAAGAAAATGCATACTGGACATACAAGAATGAGTATATTGAAAGAGAATGGAAACTGCTAAAATCTGCTCAGGAAAATAACATACTTACAGAAGGATACAGAGTAGTTGCATACTGTCCAAGTTGTCAAACTTCACTAAGCCATTCTGAAGTTAACCAAGGTTATGAAATAGTTCAAGATCCTTCATTATATTACAAAGTAAAACTGCAAGACGAGGATGCATATTTTATTGTCTGGACTACAATGCCATTTACACTTGTAACAGATGCAATGGTTGGATTCAATCCTGATCAAGAATATGTTTACGTGGAAACTAATAATGAAATATGGATCATTGGTAAGACTCGCCTTGAAGAATTTATGAAAGAAATTAAAGTAGAAGATTATAAAACATTGAAAACTATCAATGGTGCTGATTTTGAAGGTAAAAAATACATTCATCCATTACTAGATAATATTCCTACATTAGAAAAAATGTCAAAGCAAGAAAACTATCACGTTGCTGTTGCTGAAAAATTTGTTGATGTAAATACTGGTACAGGAATTGTTCACCTTTCACCAGCTAATGGTGAAGATGATTATAATATTGCAATGAAGCGTAAAGTTGAGATATTTTCTCCTATCAATGACGAGGTAAAATTTACGGATGAAGCAGGGACATATACTGGAATGTTTGTACGTGACGCAGATGAAAAAATTGTTCAGGATGTAAAGGAAAAAAATGCCTTAGTAAAAATTGGTAAAATTAAGCATAAATATCCATTATGCTGGCGTTCCAAGCATAAACTTGTTTGGCTTGCAAGAAGAGAATATTTTTACATGCTTGATAGACTAGATGATAAAGCGGTCAATGCGGCACAAAAAGTTGAGTATTTTTTTGATCAGCCAAAAAATAGATTTTTAGAAATTATAAAAGAAAAACACCCATGGTGCATTTCCAGAGAAAGGTTTTGGGGATGCCCATTACCAATATGGAAATGCATTGAGTGTGGAAATATAGAAAGACTGTTTTCAAGAAAAGAAATCATTGATGCGTCAGATGAACTCCCTGATGGACCTGATTTTGAATTACATAGACCTTGGATAGATAGAATTTCAATAAAATGTAAAAAATGTAATTCAAAAATGCAGCGGGAAGAGTTTGTGTTGGATACATGGCATAATAGTGGTGTTGCACCTTTTGCTTCATTAACTGATGATGAATATGAAAAAAAAATACCTGCACCATTTTTCACAGAGGGTATTGATCAAACACGTGGATGGGCATATACACTACTAATCGAAAATGTTATTCTAAACAACAAAGAGATTCCACCATACGAATCATTCCTATTCCAAGGACATGTTCTTGACGAAAAAGGAAATAAAATGAGTAAGAGTACTGGAAATGTTCTTGATGCATCTGATTTATTGACAGAATATCCTGTAGATCTTGTAAGATTTTACTTTATGTGGAAATCTAGTCCGATAGAAACTCTGAATTTTAGCACAAAAGAGTTGATGTCTAGACCGTATCAAATTCTGAGTACCCTATTTCATATTCATTTGTACTTTAAACAAAATAGTGAATATGACACGTTTGACATCAATCAAACAACTGTTGCTTGGGCAAAAGAAAAAGGATTGTTGGGTCCAACTGATACTTGGCTACTTTCAAAACTGCAAAAAACAATTAAGAGTTGTACAGAATTAAATACAAAATGTAAGTTTCACGAATCAGCCAAAGCCATAGAGGATTTTCTAATTAACTCATTAAGCCAGATTTACATTCCAATTACAAAACCGGAGCTTTGGGATGACAATGAATCTAAAAAAAATAGAAGGTTTGCGATATATGCAATTATAGCTAATGCATTAAAGCAGTTAGATATACTGCTACATCCATTTTCTCCATTCATCAGTGAGCATCTGTATCTTGCAACATTTGGAAATAAAAAATCGATACTTCTAGAAAATTGGCCCAATGCAGACAACTCACTTATTGATGAAAAAATTGAGGAATCGTTTGACATGATGAATGATGCTGTTTCTGTTTGTGCAGCAGCACGAATGAAAGGAAAGTTAAAGAGAAGATGGCCATTAAATCGCGCAATCATATGTGTTGAAAAGGGAGAACGAGGAAAGATGGAGTTACTATCTGACCTATTGCATACTCAGTTGAACGTACATACTTGTGATGTTATTGAGTTGGAACATCATACTGGGCTGGCAGAACTCCTGGAAATGAAAAAAGCTAGTCTGCCTGTTGTACCAAAAGTAGACCTGCAACGTAAGTCAATTGGTCCTAAGGCAAAGCAGGATTTAGGAAAATTATTAGAAATTTTTGCTGAAACAGATGCGGAAAAAATAATTGAAAGTTTGGAAAAAAATGGCTCTTTTACATTTGATATAAATGGTAACAAAATTTCTCTAGATACTGATGATTTTATTGTAGATTTTGATGTTCAAGAAGGCTTTGCGTTTTTTAAAAGAAATAATCTCATAGGTATCATATCTACTGTAAGAAACGAAGAGTTGATGTCAACAGGTTTGTTAAAGGATCTAGCCAGAAGGTTACAATCTCTTAGAAAGGAAAGAGGTTACAATCCAACAGATATGTTAAACATAGCATCAATTTTAGATTTGGATCAAGAATCATTAGGTATGCTGAAAGGTAAGACTGAAGAACTTGCATTTTTAGTGAGAGTTAAACAAGTCAATTTCACTAAGACTTGCAAAGAATACAAGGATGATGATATTGATGGGCAAAAAATCAAAATTGCTGTAGAATAACTATTATTGTATAGATAGTGATTTCTCAAGATGTGTCTTTTTTCCGTTTTTTTCTGCCAATCATAAAAATAATCCATCCGCCGGCAAGAAATGCAACACAAAGGACAGCAACTAATTCATTCATTATTATATTCTAGATATGTCTCTTTTATTTTTATTCTGACTAGTGTTTACATACAAACGGAGTCAAAATGTATCAAAAACTAATCACTACCAGTTAGCGTATAGTTAAACAATGACCATATATACAAAAAACGTATAATATAATCATGGTCAAGCAGATAAGCCTTGATACTTGGTCCATTCATCATTTAACTGATCTTTTGGAAAAGGGATCAATCATTGTCGAAAAAACAGGCACACCTATCATTCTATATCGGCAAACTATGGAGGAAGAGGAAGGATCTTATGAAGAAGTCATTTGCAGTTTGACAAAAAACTATGTGATTGAACAACTGATTATATCTGGAGGAGTAATTGTCCCATCAGTTAGTCAGCAACTCGTATTCACATTAGAGGAATTTCCGGATAGGCTTTTAAGAAAAAGTAAGGATTTGTTCTTGGAAACTGTTGATCTGTTGGAAAAGAAATTGGGTTGATATTGACGCTTACGATTATAAACTGAAATAATCATCATTTTTTGTGCGATTATTAGAATATCAAGCTAAGGAATTATTCAAAGAGTATAATATCGATATACCATATAGCATCTCTTCTACTGATATTGAAAAAGGAAGAAACGATGCCAAAAAGATTGGATATCCATTCGTGATCAAGGCACAAGTTCCTGTTGGTGGACGTGGAAAAGCTGGTGGAATTCAAAAATGCCATAATGAAGATGAATTTGAATTGAAGTACCCACAGGTTCTAAATATGAGCATTAAAGGCGAAAAAACTCGTGCAATTCTGCTTGAAAAAATGTCGGAGTATGAAAAAGAAATCTATCTATCATTATTTCTCAATAGAAGTAAAAGATGTTATACAATAATTGCATCTGCTGAAGGAGGAGTTGAAATTGAATCAGTTAAAAACCAAATCATACGAGAAGTTGGTTTGGGAGAGGTTTCAAAAAAGATTGCGATGGAGGTTGCACAAGAAATTGGATTTGAAGGGAAAACAATTACGCATTTTGTAGACATATTACAAAAATTATCAAAATTAACTATAGAAAAGGAGGCAGAGTTGACAGAAATAAATCCACTCGTGGTGCTAAAAGATGGTTCCTTACTAGCACTTGATGGGAAAATGATGACTGATGATAACTCTAATTTCAGACATAGTGAATTGATGAAGTATAGGGAACAAACAGAATTAGAGGCAAAGGCAGAAAAAAGTGGATTCTCCTTAGTAGAATTAGATGGTAATATTGCGGTAGTTGGAAATGGTGCAGGATTAGTTATGTCTACCTTTGATATGTTATCTGATAATGGTGGAAAACCAGCATGCTTCCTTGATGTTGGCGGTGGTGCAACTGAAGAATCAGTTTATGAAGCTTTAACCTTAATTAGTAAAATGAAAAAAGTGAAAGCAATATTGGTAAACCTTTATGGTGGTATTGTTAAAACAACAATAGTTGCATCTGCATTTATCAAAGCATATGATGACAATTTGATTGACCTTCCAGTTTATGCAAGATTAATGGGAGCGGAGGCAGATAAATCAAAAATTATGTTAAAAGATACAAAAACAAAAATGTTTGATTCTGTCGAACAAGCAATCAATGGAGTTGTTATGGAGGTGACAAAAACTGACTGATATTTTTGAATTGTTAAAAGGTGACAAAAATAAAGAGGGTGTTTATGAAAAACAACCTGTTATAGTACAAGGGATAACTGGCAAATTTGGTTCTGCACATACAAAATTAATGTTAGAATATGGTACAAACATTGCAGCTGGTGTAACACCTGGAAAAGGTGGTCAAAAATTTGAAAGTGTTCCAATTTATGAAACAATGAAGGAAGCTGTTAGTGCGACTGGAGCAAAAATCTCTATTGTTTTTGTTCCTGCAAAATTCTTTTTAGGTGCTGCAAAAGAGGCATTTGAGGCAGGAATTAAACTTCTTGTGGCTATTCCAGAACATGTACCAGTTCGTGATGCAATGCAGGCTATTGAAATTGCTAAACAGAATAATGCTATTATGGTTGGTCCAAATACTCCAGGTATAATCATCCCAAATCTTATCAAAATTGGAATAATGCCAGCAAGCCCATTTGCGGAAGGCAATATTGCAGTTTTATCAAAAAGTGGTACATTGCTTTATGAAATTTCTAACAGCTTAACAACCTCAGGCTTCGGTCAGATTTTTACACTTGGAATAGGTGGAGATCCTATCAATGGAACAAGAATGATTGACGCTTTTGATATGATCAAAGACAAATCTGAGCTTGATGGGATTGTTATCGTTGGTGAAATAGGGGGTGAGGCTGAAGAAACTTTAGCGCAGCATATTATAGATATTGAATTCAAAAAACCGATAGTCGCATATATAGCTGGTAGAAAAGCACCAAAGGAAAAACGTATGGGACATGCAGGTGCGATTATTATGGGTAATTATGGTTCAGCAGAATCCAAGATAGCAATGTTTTCCAAAGCCAATATACCAGTAGCAAAAAGACCCACCGAAGTGCCTATTCTTTTGGCTGGAAAGATTAGAAAAAAATAGTTTTATACGTAGGACAGAGTGGGAAAACAACATGCCTGTAACAGATCCTGAAAAAAAACAGATTGCGCAGAAGGCACGACTTCATATGAAAATCTGCTTTAATTGTGGAGCAAGAAATTCACTAGCTGCAACAAGATGTAGAAAGTGCCACAATAGGTATCTTCGTCTTAAAAATAGAACACTAGGAATAAAGAAAACATAAACTATTATTCTGAAAGTTTGATTGTAATTTCTTCACCATTATCAATTGGCACAGTAACTGATTGAACATTTGAATTACTCCTAACATGAGACAAGTAATCTGCCATCATTTCATTAAATCTTTCTGGAAACAAAATATTATCAGCACCAATTATTCCACCCTTTCTCACTAATGGTAAGCATAGATCAAAATATTCGATATAACTTTCCTTATCTGCGTCAATGAAGATAAAATCAAAATAATTCTCTCCAAACTCTTCTCTTATCTCATGCAAAATTTTTCTAGCCTCACCTTCTCGTATTTTGATTAGAGAACCTACTCCAGCCTGCTCGAAGTTCTGTACTGCCTTATCAATCTTGAATTTCTCCCTATCTATTGTGATAATTTGACCGTCTGATTGTGTACTTGACATCACCGCGTCTGCAAACCAGAGTCCAGAATAGCCTACAGACATGCCTATCTCAAGAATTTTTTTGGCATTTATGGATTTTAGTAGAATGTTGTAAAACATTCCAATATTTTTTGATATGCAGTTCAATCTCTTCTCGGTTGGGACTTCATCTCTATGGTTATTCTCATAATCAATGTCCTTTTCTAATCTTGATAAGACATTCTGGATTTTTTCATTTATCATTATTCTTTAAATTACTTGATGTGTGATATATAATGTTGGCAGAATCGGCAAAAAATCTTGTACCTAAATTTTTTGATAAGACAGGGACAACATATGATGGCGTTGTCTCATATGGTACACTAGGCAAGGATGGATACTGGAAGGACAAGATACTTGAACAAATTTCTGACGGAAATTCTTTCTTAGATCTAGCATGTGGAACCGGTATTCTTACCAGAAAAATTGCGGAAAAATTTCCCAACGGAAACATTGTTGGCGTTGACATAACCAAAAGTTATCTGGATGTAGCAAAACAAAATTCAAATTCGTTTGATAACATCTCGTTCATTCTTGATGATGCTGAAGAATTCAAACTTGATTCAAAGTTTGACTGTATCACAGGATCCTATCTGCCAAAATACTGTGACCCAGAATTACTTGTAAAAAATTGTATAATGCATCTCAAGCCTGGAGGCAAAATCATATTTCATGATTTCACATATCCAAAAAACCCTATCATCAGAGGGCTGTGGAATATCTTTCTTACTTTCCTCCGGTTGGCGGGATGTTTCATTCCAAGTTGGAAGGTTGCTCTAGTAGGGCTTCCAAAGCTTATTCGAAGTACCAAATGGCTTGACAGTTATTCTAATGTTATGAAGAAAAAAGGATTGAATGTGAATAGTGAATCTCTTACATATGGTGCGTCTGCTATCTTAACTGGTACAAAATAAGTATGGTGTATTTTTAAAAATATCAGTCATGAAAGCATTAGTTTATGAAAATTATATGGTGAATGATGATTTTGAATCGATTCTAGAGTTACGTGATATTCCAGAACCTACAACAAAACATAACGAAGTAATTTTTCGTGTAAAAGCTGCAGCATTGAACTATGATGATATATGGGGTATGAGAGGAAAACCACTTGCTGTTCCGTTGCCACATATTTCGGGAACTGATGCTGCAGGTGAAGTAATCGCAGTTGGTGACAATGTAAAAAACATCAAGGTTGGAGATAGAATAGTTTCGCATGGAAACATATCATGCCGTGTCTGTGCAGCATGTACTGATGGTAGAGAGTATGATTGTAGACAACGAAAAATTTGGGGATTTGAAACTGGACCACTATGGGGTGGCTATTGTGAAATTGCCCATCTCCCAGAAATTAATGTTGTAAAAATTCCAGACAATGTGAGTTATGATGAAGCTGCTGCAGCATCAATGACTCTTTTAACATCATGGCATATGTTGGTTGGTAGAGCCAAGATTAAACCAGGCCAAATTGTATTAATCATGGGCGGTAGTTCTGGTGTTGGAATTTTTGGAATACAAATTGCAAAATTGTATGGATGTATAGTAATTGCTACAGCAAGTCCTGACAAATTGGAAAAACTCAAAGAACTTGGTGCAGATTACGCTGTAGATCACAGAAAAGATGATTGGCATAAAGAAGTTAGGGCAATTACAAAAGAAATTGCAAAAGAAACCGGTGGCACTCCTGGAATTGATGTCATCTTTGAGCATGTAGGAGGCTCGCATTTTAACAAAGAATTAACACTGTTAAACTATGGTGCAACGCTCGTAACTACAGGTGCTACAACTGGGTATAATGTATCCACAGATCTACGTCATATATTTTTCAAGGGTATTAACATTTTAGGTTCAACGCAAGGAAATAGAGCAGAATTAGAACAAGGTCTATACTGGATGTCTGAAAAAAAGATCAAATCCATTATTGACTCTATTTTTACATTTGATGATGCAGTTTCTGCTCATAAAAAAATGCTAAATGGTAAAGGATTAGTTGGAAAAATCATTCTCAAACCAAACTAATTTACAAGATCTAACTAAAAAAAAATAAAACAAAAATAAAATGTGTCCCAATCAAAACCCCAACCGAAATAATTTTTAGTATACTTTCACATTTTTTTATTTCTAAATAATTACCATTATTTTGTTTTAGATGTTTATACTTTCTTGAAGTTGTTATAAGCACATAAGTTATGACAGAAGTAATGCCAGAGATTATTATTGCTTCTAATGTGATAGAATTTGTTTGAATTACTGAACCAGCAAAAACTGGTAATATAGCCCATGAAAATATTGTTGATGCGTTATTATGAAATCTGCCACCAAATAATTCTAAATTATAAGCAAATAGGAAAAACCCCTCTATAATTCCAATCACAAACAAGAGTGGTGAATCTAAGATAGCATAGTATATTCCAATTGAAAATGCAATCACTAATGCAATTATTGATACAGTCCACAGTTTTCTTTTTGGAAGATCACCCCATGGTTTTGTTTTACCCCCAACTGCATCAAGTAAATGCGCAGAAACCCCAAGAGCTAAAAAATAAATGATGCAGATAGCAGCAAGTCGTTCTATTTCAAATGGTCCAGAAAGTGACCCCAATGCAGCAAAACAGGTAACAATGCATGTGTAAGGTAAAAACAATATTCCAATTCCTCTCCTAAAATTTCTTGAACCAAATTTTGGGACAAACCATTCTGATGTTCTATCTTGGGACACAAAAAATTATGCTGCTATCTTACTTAAATTATATTTTCAGTAAATCCTAGGTATAGTATAATAACATAAAAAATATAGTAATTTATGCAGCGTTACAAAAAATTTATCAAAAAAGGAATAAACGAACCTCTCTCAAATGTGGAATTTCATACTTTTGCACCTATAAAGCGTATTTCAATGCTTAACAAAAAAATAATTCCCAAATCAGATACTCATATTGCCATTCATGTTATTGATTCCGCACAGAAAAATATGTTGGAGTACAGCTTGTTGCATAAACATAATGCTGACGAAATTAATCTGATTATTTCTGATAATGGGAAATTGAAATATGAAATTCAACTTGATGATGAAAAGTACAAGGTGACATCACCAGCAACAGTATTCATTCCAAAGGGAGTACGGCATAAGGCAAAGCTGATATCTGGTGAGGGTACTTTTGTATGTATTATTCTATCAGGAAAATACACATCGTCAAAATAGGTAAATCTGCTATCTTCCAAATATTTTTTTGAATGAACCAAAATTATTTGATGTTCCGTTCTTTGATTTTTTTCGAGTGCCCAGGTTTACAAGATCCTCATAGCTGATATCTTTACCCCCATGACTGATCATTTTTGCACGTTTTATATCACGTATTTTTATAATTCTATCATCTTCCAAATATATGGTCGAATCATCACTTATGTCAAAGCCTGAACCCTGATCATAGAACCTAATCTTACCATTATTTTTTAAGAAGAATTCAACGTTGTATGTTACCTTGCTACCGTAAACAAGTATTTCTCTTGCTTTGATTTTTATGTTATCAACTAGATTTAATACAACCACAATATCAGCATCAAGTTTCACAGTGTTAGATACACTACCAGTAACAAGTTTCCCATTTAGAGCTTTGAGTTCAGTGAAATACTCTTTCGTTGTAGACATTCCTACCCTTCCCTGTGGGTCACTAACCATCTGTTTTTTACCACTTACATTACCAACTTCCATATCTCCTTTATCAACGGTGATTTTAGCACCGCCGTCAATATCATATTTATTTTGAATCGAGTCTATCAATCTAAAATTTCCATCTGTAAGATGTATGTGGGTTTTGTGTTTTTCGTATGGACTAAAATATGGACTTGTAATACTACCCCACATCATTATTGAATTATCATATTTGAAATTACCAGCCCAAAATTTGCCCTTAATTGATAATATTTTTGTGGGTTTTCTTTCAAACTCCATTTTACCTAATTCGTTTGAACCAAATAATCGCATACCAGTAGCATTTGTACGGCTAAGAGCAGCAACCCATTCTTCCGCTGTTTTCATTTCTTTTGCTACATCATTAGATAATAGAAGGTTCTTCCGTAATTTTTCATCTTCTGAAGTTCCAGAATAAAATTTTGCCTTGCTTCTTTTTTCATCTAATGTGTCAGGATATTTTTTACCATTTTGCAAGTCTTCGTATGCCTGCTTGATTCTTTTGAATTTTTCATCATCACCACCTCTATCCGCGTGGTGCTGAAGTACTAATGCTCTGTAAGCTTTTCGTATTTCCTGTTTGGACGCATCATCAGATAGATTTAAAATTTCATAATTACTCTCTACCATACTAACATACATACTGATACTTTCTTAAATCTTAAGAAATTAAATACGAAAATCCTTTTTATTTAGTGAAAATTACAAACTGCATGGCTAAATCAAAAAAACCTACTATAGTTGGTATTGAGGTTTTAAAAAAAAATGGACTTGATGTTGATGCTCTTATCAAAGAATTAGTAATTAATGCATCAGTTGAATTTACGGCATATTATTACTTCACATTGTTACGTGCAAACTGTACCGGTATGGATGGTGAAGGAATTAAGGGTGTGATTGAGGATGCAAGATTAGAAGATCTAAGTCATTTTGAGTCATGTATTGAAAGAATCTATCAACTTGGTGGCTCCTTACCAAAAGATGCTACCCAATTCATTAAGATGTCTGGTTGTGAATTTCTACAACTTCCACCAAAACCTACTGATCTAACTGCAATTCTAGAGAAATGTCTCAAAGCAGAACAAGGTGCAATAGTAAACTGGGATAAAATATGTAATATGACATTAGGTAAGGACCCAGCAACATATGATATTGCAAAGGATATACTAGCTGAGGAAATCGAACATGAATCATGGTTCATAGAACTTTTGTATTCAAGACCATCCGGTCATATGAGAAGAAAGTATCCAGGTGAAAGACCTCATACAAGAAAACATTCTAGAGCGCTTGATTCATTATAGTTAGAAATTTTTTATAAATAATTAGACTGTTTTTCAAATTGGTGTTGCAAATGATAGTTTGTAACCGTCTGGATCTAATGCATGAAAAAATCGTTCGCCCCAGGTTGCATCCTCCGGCTTGGATTCCAGTTTACCCAGTCCTGAAATTATTTCGTCATTTTCCATGTAAGCAAAAAGATCATCAACATTGTCAACGTAAAAAATAATTCTGCCAAAATTTGGTGGACGTGTTTCATCCAATTTTAGATTTAGGTATGATTTTGTTGTATCCTCTATTAGAAATGATGTGAATTGGCTATCAGATCCACCATAAACTATCTTGAAGTTTGGAATCTTAGAATAAAAATCGACTGATTTTTTCATGTCAGAAATTGGTAGTGTAACCGCAGAAATTTTTGTTACTTTCATGTTGTTTTATACCCTAACATATGTAAAAATGGATCCGAAGGAATTGATAGTGTTAATTGGCATCCAGCAATTTTATGCAAATAATAAACCGTATAATTATCTGCCGTAAAACGTCAGGTATTCAATATATTTCCTAATCTAGCCAACCAACAAAACTAAAACTAGATGGTTATTCAAAAAGCTAATCATTATGCCCTAGAGAGATAACAGTGCTATCTCCCTAGGTGTTGGCGTGCAAACCAATTATTTATTATCTAAATTACAGACAGAAAAAGGTTTGCAAATTAGCATGGATCTGAAGCAAACCAACTTATGAAATGTAAAAAATATCTTTAATTTATCAGACTAGGGTCTGAACATACCTAACCCAAAGTTGTTTACAAGGAACAAAAATCCGATGGTCATGATGCCTATTCCAATAGCCCAACCAATTTCTTTTTTCTTGTAAATGATCCAGTCCCTTTTATCCATACTATACTATGAAATCGAGCAGTAGTTAAAATGGATCCGAAGGGA
>CAZCFF010000016.1:0-18602 GCA_964497885.1 uncultured Candidatus Nitrosopelagicus sp. | reverse complement strand
TCAGAATCATCTTCAATCTCACCGACTGAAGTGACATCAAATAGCGCATATGCATACATCCCGGTAATTGAGAGAATAGATATTGTGAATAATATTATGAAAAAATGAATCTGATGTTTTCTAATTTTCATAGATCAGTTTTCCAGCAAAACTAAGTTAAAAATCTGTTCTAACTAAAGAGGCGAAACTGTGGTAGTGTTCTTTATCTCATCAGCCATTTGAAGTAATTCAGATACATCCTTTGAATCATCTAGATCTACGACATTAAAGTGTCCAAGCTTGCGCTGAGGCTTTGAAATCTCCTTTCCGTACATCTTAAGATATGCACCGTCCTTTTCTAACTCAACTGGCTTGTACTTTCCTTCAAATCCATCAGGACCTAAAATATTACACATCACAGTTTTGTGAACCAATTCGGTGCTTCCAAGCTTTAAACCAAGTATTGCACGAAGATGCTGCTCAAACTGGGATGTTTTACAAGATTGCAGGGTGTGATGTCCAGAGTTGTGTACACGTGGTGCTATCTCATTGATTAGAATCTTATCATCTTGATCAACAAACATCTCAATTCCAAAAACACCAGCACCGTTCAATACCTGCATTGTCTTTTTTGCAATTTCGTTTGCATCTTTTATTACATTTTCAGAAACGCGTGCAGGCGCAATTGTAACATTCAAAATATTATTTTTATGGATGTTTTCTACAAGAGGATAAGTAGTAATCTCACCTTTGGTATTTCTGGCTGCTATGACAGAAACTTCCATCTTAAAATTGACAAACTTTTCAACCATTAGGCTTTTTCCGTCAAAGTGCTGATATGCCTTTTCAATTTCATCTGGTGATGTAATCTTGAAATTTCCTCTGCCATCATATGCATCTCGTCTTGATTTTAGTAATACTGGTAGCCCAAACTCGTTAATTTTTTCATGTAAATCATCTAATGATGTAATCTCGTAAAATTCTGAAACAGGTAGTTCATTTTCTGCAAGAAATGTTTTTTGTGAAAACTTGTCTTGGATTATTCCTAGGGTTGATGGTGATGGTTCAATCTTTGCCTTTAGTTTGCTCAACACATCAGTATTTCCAGATTCAATTTCATATGTAATAATATCAGATTGTTCCGCAAGTTTTAGTATTGCAAGTTCATCCTTAAAGTCGCCAATGATTTGTTTTGCGCCAGATTGTGACGCTGGACAGTTTTCTGTTGGGTCAAGTACTGTAATTTCTGATATTTCATCAGTCAAATTTTTGGCAGCCTCTGTTATCATCATACCAAGCTGACCTCCACCTATGATTCCAAGCCTGTTTTTCATAATTATCCTAGAAATAAACTAGATAAAAACCAGTGTTCGTTACATTAAAAACAGCTGCATGTATAATGCTAGTATGAAAAAACCTCTTATAGGGATTATAATGGGCTCTAGTTCCGATAGCAGAATAATGCATTCTGCTGGAGAAATCCTTGATGAATTTGGGGTTGCCCATGAGGATCAAATAATCTCGGCACATCGAACACCAACCAGATTAGATGAATATGCAAAACACGCCGAAAAAAGTGGATTTAAGGTGATTATAGCTGGTGCTGGTGGCGCTGCACATCTTCCAGGAATGATTGCATCACATACGGTATTACCAGTGATAGGGGTTCCAATTATGGTTTACAATGACAAGCAGCAAAAAAAATCTGAACAGCACAAGTTTTCTGCGTTCGGAGGTCTTGATTCATTACTCTCAATCTCAGAAATGCCATCTGGTTCTCCTGTTGTTACTGTTGGTGTGAATAAAGCTGGAAATGCAGCAATCTATGCGATGAAAATATTAGGTAATGAATCTCCCAAAATAAGAAAAATGCTCAAATCTCACAAGGATACACAACATAAATCCGTCCTAAAGGAGTCAAAGGAATTAAAAAAAATGGGTCTAAAGAAATTTGTTAAGAAAAAATTCAAGTAGATATGATTTTTTTCCTCAGAGGGTATAGTCATGAGAAAACATGAGATAAACAAAAGAAAAAAGGCTAGCCAGAGGCGTAAAAGCTTTGGCAAAAAGGAAGAAAAGAAAATCAGACGTAAAATCAGAGGAAGATTTTAGTTAATTTTCTATGTTAAAACTTTGAATTCTATGTTTTTCTCTTTTAAATGCTCTATCAGTTTATCCATATGGGCTTGATCCTCTGTCTCTAGGCTAAGGGTCACACCAGTTGTACCAGCACGTACATTTGAGCTTAATCTGTCATGAACAACCTCAACAATATTTGCGCTAAGTGATGCTAATTCGTCAACAACTTCTTTCAATGCTCCTGGTTTATCCTTAAGTAAAATGAAAATTTTCATCATTCTGCCCATTGTGGCAAGACCCTTTGCAACTATTTGACCTAGTAAATACATGTCTATGTTTCCACCACACAGTATCGGGACAACTTTTTTTCCAGGAGATGGTTTTTTGCTTATTAAATATGCAAGGCCCGCAGCACCAGCAGGTTCAACGACTGATTTTGATCTTTCCATCAAAAGAAACATAGCTTTGATAATTTCATCATCATCAACAAGTACAACTTCATCAATTTTATTTTTAATTATTTCAAATGTTTGTTTACCAGGAGTTTTTACTGATATACCATCAGCGACGGTAAATCCACCATCTATAGTTTGAATATTACCAGAATCTAGTGAATTTTTCATAGATGGAAATGATTTAGACTGGATACCTATGATTTTTACATTTGGGTTTTTATCTTTAATCGCTGTCAAAATACCTGCTGCTAATCCACCACCACCTATTGGAACATAAACCTCATCAACATCAGGAAGCTGTTCCATGATTTCTAATCCTATTACACCTTGTGCAGCTATAATTTGTGGATCATCAAATGCATGAATGATTGTTGCACCTGTTGTTTTGGCAATTCCTTTTGCCTTTACCCAAGATTCATCATAATTTTTTCCAGCTAAAACTACTGATGCACCATATGCCCTTGTTGCAGCAACCTTTGCGGGTGAGGCATTTTTTGGCATAACTATAACACATTTAATTTTCTCTAATGCTGATGCAAACGCAACACCTTGAGCATGATTACCTGCAGATGCTGCAACCACTCCATTCTTTTTTTCTTGTTCAGACAAAGTTTTGATTTTATAATATGCTCCACGTAGTTTGAATGAGCCAGTTTTTTGCTCAAATTCATTTTTTAGATAAACTGTTGAACCTGTCATTTTTGTAAATGTGTCAGAAAAGGTAAGAGATGTTTTCCTGATAACACCATCCTGTGTTTTTTGTGCATTTACTACATCATCATATGAAATTGTCATCAATTTCCTACATTTTTTCCATATTTGATTTTTTGTAAACGGTGTATTTCTAATAATTTTATAATCTCAATACTGAATCTGTATAGTGAATGAATGATACGCTTTCTAATACTATAGTCACATTAAAGACGGAATATATGGCCAATAGCGCCAGCCATGCTCATATTCACGAGTTTATCCCAAATTCTTCATCAAATATTCTCACGATTGATCAGAATGACATAGAATTACTTCATAAATTCATGCATAACAATCCTATCTATTCAAGCTCTCATGAATCAAAAATTGATGAAATTCCATGTAAGATTTACGAGGGCGATGTCACACATTTTTGGCTTGACAGTATCAAACATGATACAAGTTATGCGCCATTTTATCCAACATGGATGCTTTCTGCATACACATTGGCATTAATTTCAAAAAATCTTGGGGTTAGCCATATTATTGATATTGGTTCAGGTGATGGAAGGATAGCATATTGTGGTAAGGTTGTAGGAATCGAATCATATGGAATTGAGATAGATGAAAATCTTGTTCTTTTACAAAAATCAATATCAAAAGATACAGAGGTTAATTTTAATGTAAAATTAGATGATGCTACAAAATTTGATTACACTTCATTGTCATTATCACAACCAGTCTTTTTTCTTTCTGGTTTACCTGAACAAGGTGAATTATTAGCTAATAGTGTAATTAAAAAAATTCTGAATATCTCTGCCTTAAAAAATAAAGCAATGTTTGTATTTATGGGAAGCTATTCAAAGAGAAAATATACAAAAGATGATTCAAAATTTGGGTGGGGAAATGTAATTGATTCTTTTGATCTGAATATTGTAAAAACTGTTACATTACCAACATATTGGACTTCTGATCAACCTATTGACACACCATTTATTTTTACAAAACTTAATGATTAATACTAATCATAACTATTTTTTATTTTATAGTGTTTAGAAGTTCTTCAATTCTGATTATAATATTATTTTTTGTCTCTTCTGACATTTTATCAGAGGTAAATTGTTTTGATTGTTCATCATTGATTTGTTCTAGATCCAAATTACAAACAAATCCTTCTTCACCGGAAACTAATCGTGTTTCATCAATCAAGACAGGTTCAATTTGATATATTTCTAGTAGAAAATTATCCAATTCTTTTAGAAGACTTTGTTTTCGTTCATAGATTTTATTTAAATCACCATCAGTCTGTTTATAAATTTCTTTAGTAATATTTTCCATAATTTTATCATCTTTATAAAAAATTTCAAAAAGATTTTCAGGATTCAGATCTTTATAACCCTCATCTTTTAATTTTTTGAGTATTACTTGATCACTTTCCTCGGCAAGTTTTTTTTCTTTTTTTTCTGTCATTGTTAAGAAATCTGCTAATTCTTTTTGCTTTTTCATTACTTGATAATCTGGCTTGTAATATAGTAAAACGTGATATTGTGTTGATATATGTAATAATATCCTATAATCATCTACCGTAGCATACATTTTGATAAAATCACGGCGTAAATCCTCATTATTTGTAGTAGATGTAGTTTGCAATGTCCAATTTGTTAATTTTTTGGCGATTTTATCATAAAATGCTTTTATCATTTCCATACTGCAAGTATCCTGTTTTTTTGCAGTTCCATCCTGCAACATGACATCCACTGGTATTTTTTCTGTCATTTTTTTAGCCTCAATAAGAAATGTGTTCTGGATTTGTTCATTTATTCCATTTAATTTTATCAGAAATTTATCATCAGTTTCTAGACCTAATCGCATTGTCTAACTAGAATTATACTAAATAAAATCTTAATTGAAGAAAATTTGATTGTTATAACTGAGTTTCATAACAAATATTATAATCTAAAAATGAATTAGATGTTATATGAGAAATATATTTTGTTTTAGTGGTGAATCAAATTTTGAGTGATGAAACAGAAAAACATCAATTAGATATGATTGGGATGATGCTTGGTAAACACATGAATGGTGCATTAGATATAGATACAATGATTATAAAAACACAAGAAAGATTATTGAATTCATTAGAACATGGCATTGAATACACTGCTACTGTGAATGAATCAGATGATTTCCTCAGACAACATGTATGGAAAAAATTACCAATGGTAGTTATGTATGTAGACATAGTTGGTTCAACACAAATGGTGCTATCTTTACCTGAAGAAAAAGTGGCTATGCTATTCAGTTCATTTACGCAGGAGATGGCAATTTTGATCGAACAGAATGCTGGAATGGTGTTAAAATTTGTTGGTGACGCAGTAATTGGCTATTTCATTGATACAAGTAATCTTTTGGCATCAGATAATGCGGTAACATGTGCTCAATCTATGATCAAAGTGATCAATGATGGAATAAATCCGGTATTGGCTAAATCTGACTATCCAGAACTTGCAGTAAAAATTGGTATAGATTTTGGTAAAAATATGATTGTTAGGTATGGTTCTGATGAGAAAACATCTCATGTTGATTTATTGGGTCCGGCAATGAATGTTGCATCAAAAATACAAGGTTTAGCTAAACCGCAGCAAATTTTAATTGGAGAAGATGTTTATAACAAAATTCATCCTAACTTACAAAAAAAATGTAAGCAAGAAATTTTGAGTGAATCTAAATGGAAATATCGCTATAGAAATTCAGACAAGTTATATCCAATTTATCAGTATATTGACTAAATCGTAAAATTATCAGGGCACTCTACATGTTCGTAATGATGATCAGTAAATTCATCTTGAACGATATACATAACAACTTTGTGTAGGTCCATTGCTTCTATCTCCTTATTACATTTCAAACATGTCTTTTTTTTCGTCTGAATCATTTTTGATCAAAAACCTATGATCGCTATAAGGATCAGCGATCAGCTGTAATTGATACGACCTGAATGATTAAATCAAGAATTCTTTACTAATAATTTTTCAGGCATGCTAAAGCACAAATATGACAATAAAAATATATGAAATATGACTGATTTTACCAATATGAAAAAGATGGATTCATATGATTTCATGCAAGATTTTTTCACGATGGCAAACTCCATACGTTATCCACCTGGTTCAAATATTCCCAAGGGTTTGGTAAACACATCAAAACTTAAGGAAAAACTTTCTTCGGATGATGCAATCCTTACTCCAAAATTAGAAAACTTTACTGAAATGTATCGTCAGATGGCAGCAAGTCTTCTTAATATGTCAGTTGATAAATTAATTCCTCCAGGTCATCCATTATATTCAAAGGATCATTCACTTACATTATTGAAAGAAGAAAATGAAAAAATCCTAAAAGAAAATTTGGAGCTGAAAAAGAAATTAAAGAATCAGGATTCAAAATCCAATATTTAGATTTATTATAACATCTATAATTTAAGCAGGTGTAAATCCTATGTATCCACCTGATTGTATGTTTTTTTCTGCATCAAAATTTGGTTCAAACAATGAGATCATATATTCATCAGGATCTAGTATAATTGCATTTTTTCCAGATTCATGTTCTTGTATACCACGATGAATTTTTACATTTTTTGATTTTAGTTCATCAAGTGCAGAAGTAACATCGCCAACAACCAGACCAATTAATACTCCATTATTTATTGAAGTGCCAACATGTGGTTCAGATGATGAAGATGGGTGTAGACTAAGTAATGCACCAGATTGTCCCAAATCTACCCAATTCTGTCTTTTTCTTTTGATCGGCATCCCTAAAATTCCATTATAAAACTCGATTGATTTTTCTATATTCTTCACAGCCAAAATTACATTTCCAACCTTTCTCACATTCATATCTATATCACTACATACCGTCCTAAATGCTTTATTATTTTACCTGAACCATTGTCTCAGTACGTATAACACCAGTTATTTTTTGGATATTTGTGGTAACATCTTTGATTTGGGATAAATCATCAACTTCTATTATGGCTACAGCATCAAATTGCCCACTAACAGGAAATGATACAGTAACAAAATTAATTTTTTTGAGTCTTGCCGCAATAAGTTTTTTTGGTGATTTTACCAATACTACTGCCTTTACCATCCTAGATCAACCTCAACTTCAATAAGAGTTTCAGTAGAAACAACATCTTTGATTTTTTTTAAATCATTTACTCCATTGTTTATCTCATTTAATGAACCATTAAAAATAACAGAAATATCTGCCCTGCCAGTAACAGTCATAATCTCTTTTAGTGCTTTCCGTTTTTTTGAAAGAATACTTGTTACTTTATCAACCTTGCCTGGATTAACTGTAATCATACATAATGCATACATTAACTAATACTATGTGAAACATGCATAAAAATTTAGTTAGGTTAGTCAGAAGCGTCTTGCGAACGTGATTCTTCCAGATAGGCTTTTCGCTCTTCTAGAATCTTTTCTGTATCAATTTCTAAATCATCATCAATCAAAATAATTCCAGAATCATCATAAGTATCTGAATTATTAGATTTTGTTTTTGATTTCTTCTTTCTTTTTACTGATGAGGTCTTTTTGGTAGTTTTTTTACTTTTAGTAGTTTTTGTAGTCATATATTTTCAAAAATCAGTATAAAATCTTCTATTAAAATTTTGTTATCAGGTGTATATTTAAAATTTGAATGCCAGAGGCGGGATTTGAACGCGCGACAGCTCGGTCTTCAGCCGAGTGCTCTCCCAGGCTGAGCTACCCTGGCACAACGCAATTCAAATTGATAGGGATTTAAGGTTGTCTTTTCTACTATTATTTGATTATTATCTAATTTAGTTTTGAGACATTATTCTAGATATTTTAGACGTTAAACTGAATATGCATAAAATAAATTTATGATTGATATTTTATTCATGAAATTGTTACAATCAATATTCAATATTCAGAGATTGATTAAACATTAAAAAATTTATGAGTGTGATCAAAATAGATATTTCATGATTTTAAACTTTTTTCAAAGAGTTATAGATCTAAAAACTATTCCAAGACAAGGTTGGAAAGATAAACTTGAATTAAATGATGTTGAATCTGTTGCAGAACATACTTACTCTACGGCAATTTTATCTATGATATTTTCTGATTTGCAAGGACTTGACACTGAAAAAATCATTAAGATGGCATTGATACATGATTTAGCAGAATCAGTGATAGGTGATTTAACACCTAACCAGATGCCAAAAAATAAAAAAAATGAACTTGAGAATACTACAATGAAACAAATACTGAAAAATCTTCCAAAAAAAATATCAGATAATTATTATGATATTTGGAATGAATACCAAAAAAACTCCACAGATGAATCCATGTTACTCCATGAAATTGATAAATTAGAGATGGGATTGCAGGCTAAGTTCTATCAGACCAAGGGTGTACCTAAAAAAAAATTGCGATCATTTTTTGTAACAGTTGATGCGCAGGTGACAAATAAACATCTGCGACAACTGCTTAAATCATTTTTAAAATAATTTCTAGCATGAATAAATTTTCTTTTTGTGAACAAAGATAGTTTTTAACTTTAAAAATAGGTCTGATCAACATGATTTATGGTGGCAAGAAGACGGAAAAAAAAATCTGCAAGGCGTAAAAATAGTGGATCAAACCGTGATTCGGCTGTAAGTAAAATTATTCATGAAATTATTAATGCCAGATATGATATTACTGAAAGTGAGGCAAATCTAGTTAAAGATGCTTTAAACTATTCTACTGAAACCAAGACTATGACTGCATTGATGAAGAAAGATTTAGAGTCAGTAACTAGTTCAATTTTTAAATCAAGAAGAAAACTCATTGAAAAAAAAATATCTGTTGATACATTAAGGGCTTCAATCAGAGAGAAAAAAGATATTGTAAAAAAAGCATCATCATATTTGGCTCATATGAGAACCAAATTAACAAATGAAAAAGTTCGAATGCTTAATGCACAAAAGGATCTATTGGAGATAACAAAAGCGATTAACGATATCACAAAAGTCACATCAAACCTCAGTGATACAGATGCAGATGCAGCAACATATGGACTAAAAGCTTCATTAATTGCTAAAGAAGCAAATTCAAAAAAAGCAGAAGTACAATACAAGTCTATAGAAAAATTGACTAATCAAGCAGCAGTTAGACATGAGGATGCAATGAAAACACTTGAAAAATTAGAACGCTCATTTACTTATGAATCATCAAACCTAAAAACAATTACAGGTAATATGAAAGATGCATTTGATACACTTACTACTACATACAATGATGTAAAAGATCTTTCATTGAGTTTATTAGATGAAGCATTTGTTCCAGAAAAATCAGGTCAATCTGCTAAGACTGACACTCTTGCCGCACAATAAAAAAATTATTAAAATAAAAAAATCATAAATGTATTAATAATAAACATTACAATAAATTTCGTGCAATATTTCACGGCTTTAAAATTGGGTCAGAAACGTGTTAATTCTGCAAGAGAATATCTTAACAAATTTGCAAATGGTAAAGCAATGCCTGCATTAGCATTAAAAGATAATAAAACAAATGTTTGGGAACCTGTTGGAGAAGAAAATCTGTATGCAACTGTTAACGGTACAGATGGATTTGTAGTAACTGATGAAACTGGATTTATTCTTGTTTTATGTGATAAAAATGGCATAGCCAAAACAATTGCTCAAGGATTATCTGATGAGGAAAAATCCACTATCATAAATTCACTAAAATTAGATAATATTGAAGAGTATCACGGTAAGGTTAGCCTCCCAGTATAGTAGATACTCAAATTATTTTGTCGTAACATTTTACTTACCAATAATTTATGTGAACATATGAAGAAATTCTCATCGGAAATAGAGTTGCGTGGACATATCATAGATTCACTTATTCTTACAAAAGTATTTGACGGGATTATGGACCATGGTGGTTCGTTTGAGGTTTTAGACATCCAGGTTGGTAAAAAGAAAAAAGATGAAAGTTATGCAAAAATACTTGTAACTGGAAAAAATGAAAAAAATCTTGATAGAATATTAAATTATGCATATCGTCAAGGAGCCACATCTAAGACTCAAAGTGATGTAAAACTAAATACTGCATTAAAAGATATGGTAATGCCTGATAATTTTTACAGTACCACAAATAATCAAACGCAAATTTTTCTTAAAAATAAATGGATTGACGTGGAAAATATGATGATGGATAAGTGTATTGTTGTTAAAGCAAAAAAAGCAACTTGTGTTCCAATACGTCAAATAAAAAAGGGAGATAAAATTGTAGTTGGAGAAAATGGTATCAAAGTAATTCCTCCAGAAAGACCTAGAGAAGGAATGAATGTATTTGAATTTATGGGAAGTGGTAGTTCTAGTGAAAGGCCAACACAACACATAGCTAAAAAAGTTGCGGAGGATATACGACGTACAAAAAAGAACGGTGGTAAGATTATTCTAGTTGGTGGACCAGCAATTGTTCATACTGGTGCAGCAGAATCAGTTTCAACTCTTATTCGAGATGGATATATTGATGCAGTTTTAGCGGGAAATGCACTAGCAGTTCATGATATAGAATATGCGACATTGGGAACATCACTTGGGATGAATGTTCGTGATGGTACATTAGCCATAAGAGGTCATAGAAATCATATGGAAGCGATCAACGCAGTATTCAAAGCTGGTTCTATTGAAAAGATGGTCAAAACAAAAAAACTTACACGTGGAATAATGTATGAATGTGTAAAAAAGAAAATACCATTTGTTTTGGCGGGATCTTTACGTGATGATGGTCCATTACCTGATGTAATTACTGATGTTGCAACTGCTCAAAAAGAATACAAAAGGATTCTAAAAGGAGCGTCAATGGTTATAATGGTAGCAACTATGTTACATTCAATCGCAACCGGAAACATGCTTCCTGCTAACGTGAAAGTAATAGTTATTGATATAAATCAACCAACAGTTACAAAATTGATGGATCGTGGTACATGGCAAGCATTAGGGATTGTATCTGATGCTGGTGCATTTTTACCAATGGTATCTAAAGAATTATAGTCTTAATTGAAAATTAAGGCACCATGAATAATCGTTCAGGATTATAGAAAAATGATACAATAAAAATACCACCTAAAACTCCCGCAACAACACCTGATGCCAAATAAAAAAATACCTTATTCATATTTGCGCTAATAATTACTATCTAATAACTGATATCAATCACCAAACATCATCCACTTCATCTAATTCACGGTATTCTTTTGATGCATTTCGTTTGAAACCATATCTCGAAATATCTATTCTAGAAAATAAATCAATGTTCCAATCCAACCAAACTCTTATTCTTTTTTCAAGATTAGGCATTTTACTAAGATAATAATTTCTCCATAGCACCCATGCCCAAAATCCAGTAATCTTTATGCCCATTATTTCTGCTATTCCGTAATGTTTTCCAATTATAGCACTTTGTCCTTTCCACTTGTATTCAAATTTCTTTTTTTCATCATTCTCAATTAATTGTTTGATGTTATATGCAGCTAATTTTGCATGTGCTTCTGCCAGCTGGGCCGTAGGTGGAAACTTATCATTATTTTTACTGTCAACTTGTGAACAATCACCTATTGCAAATATTTCTGGATGATTTGGTATTTCTAAAAATTCATTTACAATTATTTTCCCATTTTTTAGTTTAAATGCTGAATTTTGAATTATTTCAACTGGAGTTATTCCAGCTGTCCAAATCAATGTATGTGAATCAATGATAACTTCTTGTTTTGTATCAGATATTTTTTTTGTGGTAATACGCTTTCCGTTAAAACTGGTAACTGTATTTTGAAGTAAGATCTTAATGCCATTTTCTTGTAATTTTTTATATGCGTATTCCGCTAAATTTGAATTAAATCCCTGTAAGATAGTTGAAGTAGCTTCAATCAGTATAACTTGTATGTCACTATGTTTAATATTATGATAATAAGAAATAGCTTCGTTAAGAAAATCATTAATCTCACCTGCTGTTTCTACACCTGCAAATCCACCACCAACTATAGCAAAAGTTAGTAATCGTTGTTTGATTTTTGAATTTTTTTCATTTTCTGCTTGTTCTAGCATATCAATTATTCTGTTTCTTACTGATATTGCATCTGCTAATGTTTTCATTGTAAATGAATTTCTTTCAACATCATTTAATCCAAAAAAATTGGTTTTGCTTCCTAATGCAATAACCAGATAATCATAATGTATTCTGATACCTATTTTTTCCGGTGTACCTTCTAATGTAACGTGTTGTTGGACAGGATCAATGTCTCTAACCACAGATTCGTATATTCGTGCCTTCTTACATAATGCTCTAAGAGGCATAACAATATGTCTAGGAGTGATTGTTCCAGCAACTATTTGTGGTAACATAGGTGTAAAAAGTAAGAAATTATCATCACTTACCAGTGTTATTTCAATATCATAGTTAGATTGGAAATAATTTTCTAATTTTCTGGTACAATCTACACCTGCAAATCCTCCACCTAAAACTAAAATTCGTTTTTTAGTCAAGGCCAAGACTTTTTTTCAATAGTAATAATGTTAATACAGGATCCGCCTTACCATGTGTTTTCTGCATCACTTTCCCTACCAAAAAATTAACTATTTCAGGATTTAGTTTGGCATCTTCTACTGCTTTTTTTTCTTCATTTAATATCTCTATAATAATATCAGACAATTCTCCTTCATTTGAAACATGTCCTAAATCCAGATCATCGATTATTTGTTTTAATGATTTTCCGTTTGTTATGATTTCATCTAGTGCAAGTTTTGCTGAAGCTCTAGTAATTTTATTTGATTTAATATATTCAAATAAATCTGAAAGATGTTCTGGAGTTAGTTTTGATGTTTCACGTTTTTCACGTGTATCAAGTAATCCCATTATATCAGTAGTGATCATATTTGCAATATCCTTTGCATTTCTTTCATTTTTTGCATTTTCAAAAAGTTCTGAAAAATATTTATCTGAAGCCAATATATCAGCAACTTGTGGTGTAATACCATACTTTGAAACATACCGTACCTTCTTTGAGCTAATACTTTCAGGCATATGTGTTTGTAATTGATTTTTTATGTCATCATTAATTCTAACCCATGGTATATCTGCTTCAAGATGATATCTATATTCAGCTTCTTCCTCTTTTGTTCTTGCTGAAACAGTTATTTTTCGTCCATCATCCCAATGTCTTGTTTCTTGAACAATCTCAATTTTTCTTTCTAGAAGGCTTTCCTGCCTTGTTATTTCAAAATGAACAGCCTTCTCTAAATCATGGAATGACCCAATGTTTTTTATTTCCACTTTTGCCCCACCTTCGATTGAGACATTAGCATCTGCACGCATTGCACCGTCTAAGCCAGGATCTGACACATTCAAATTTTCAAGCAAATCTGAGAGTATATTTAAAAATTCTCTAACATCATGGGGAGTTTCAAAGTCTGGCTCTGTTACAATTTCAACTAATGGTGTTCCAGCCCTATTATAATCAACTAAGGTAACTTTGGTTCTTTCATTCACACCCTCATAAATTAGTCGTCCTGGATCCTCCTCTAATTGGATTCTTCTAATTCTTATCTCCTTATCTGCGACGGAGATTTTACCATCCCAACCAATACTTGTATTTCCATATGCATTAAGCTGAGTAATTTGAAAGTTTTTTGGTAAATCAGGATAAAAATAATTTTTCCTAAAAAATGCAATTTTCTCAGGAGTGTTGCAATCAAGTGCCATTGCAATTAATGTAGCTTTTTCGACAGCAATTCTATTCAATAATGGTAACGATCCTGGAATCCCCATACAGATTGGACAGATGTTTGTATTTGGCTCAAACATGCGATAATCGGCCTTACATGAACAAAATAATTTACTTTCAAGTTTTGTTAACTGACTATGTATTTCAAGACCAATTTTTGCCGTCATATTTGTACCTCGGGTAGATTTACTGTTTT
Source organism: uncultured Candidatus Nitrosopelagicus sp. (assembly GCA_964497885.1). Lineage (GTDB taxonomy): Archaea > Thermoproteota > Nitrososphaeria > Nitrososphaerales > Nitrosopumilaceae > Nitrosopelagicus. The sequence goes on along the minus strand of CAZCFF010000016.1, from coordinate 4,391 downwards.
TTCTAGTGCATATGCCGCCTGTAATAATGAATGTTCTTCCATGTGATTTCCCATTATTTGAATTCCTATTGGTAAACCATCTTCAATTTTAAATGGGACTGATATAGCAGGAATTCCAGTCAAATTAGCTGTAACTGTATTAAAATCAACTAGCATAAATGATACTGGATCATTTACTTTCTCACCAAATTTGAATGGTTGAATTGGAACCGTTGGTGAAATTAAATAATCAAATTTTTTAAAAATATTATTTATTTCTGTGATTAATTTTGATTTTACCTTTAATGCCTTCAAAAAATATTTTCCTGCATGACCTGCAGAGGGTACAAAACCACCCAAAATCATTCTTCTGATAACTTCAGGACCCAGCTTGCTTCTTGCCTGTGATATATACGAATTAAACTCGAATCCTGATGAGTCAAATTCATACCCATATCTTATATTATCATATCTTGCAAGATTACTCCCTGCTTCTGTTGATGTGATGGTATAATATGCAGCTACAGCATACTTTGACATTCCTAATGATACTTGTTCACAATTTGCTCCAAGATCTTCAAATTTTTTGATAGCATTGTTTGTAGCATTTAGAACATTTGTGTTCAATCCTTCAGGGTCGGTCATTTCAGTAATTACACCAATTTTTTTTCCAGTAATACCTGCATCAATATCTTTTAGATAATCCTGATTTTTATTATCAATAGTCGTATTATCGTTATTATCAATACCAGAAATTATATTCAATAAAAATGCAGAATCTTCAACTGTTTTTGTCATTGGACCTATCTGCTCAAGACTATTTGCATAAGAGATAAGACCAAAACGGCTAACAAGTCCATACGTGGGTTTTAAGCCAACAATCGAACAAAAACTCGCGGGGTTTCTAATAGAGCCTCCAGTATCAGAACCTAAAGATGCAATACATTCATTCGCAGAAACAGACACAGCACTGCCACCTGATGAGCCGCCCGGAACATAATCAATATTCCAAGGATTTTTACTATGTCCATACGCACTAAATTCTGTACTAAGACCCATAGCAAACTCATCAAGATTTGTTTTGCCAATTATTATTGCATCCTCTGCTTCTAATCTAGAAACTGCAGTACCAGTATAAGGTGAAATAAAATTTTCTAAAACTTTTGATGCACAAGTTGTTTTTGTTCCTTCTACACACATATTATCCTTAACAGAAATTGGCATACCATAACACTGTCCAATTTTTTGATTTGAATTAATTTGACGATCAATTCCTTTTGCCTTTTCTAACGCAATGTCATTAAGTGATAAAAAAGCATGAAGTTTATCATCTACTTTTTTAATCCTTTCAAAAGATTTTTCAATAAATTCTTCTACGGTAAAATCTCCGTTCTTGATACTATTAACATAATTTAATGCAGAAATTCCTAAATTCATTCAACTCAACTTTGGAGCCTTTACATATGTTTCCTGATAATTTTTTAAGAATTTTAATAATTTTTTATCATACATGATGTATTTATCATCTCTTAATTTATCAACATCAGTTTCCTGTACAATTAGATCTTCAGATTCAATATTTGCTTCATCAAGAATATCAAAATATTCAAGCATTTTTTGGACTTTTTTGACATGCATATTATAATCAGCAAGTTCAATCTTCATTAATTTAGCAACTTCTATAATTTCTTCCTCATTGACCAATTTTTTCACCTATGGTGTTAATCTATCAACATCTCTTGGATAAAATGTTGTGTCTCTGATATTTTCAACCCCAGTTAATGCCATCATTAACCTTTCGAGACCAATTCCACAACCAGCATGTGGTGGAACACCTAAATCAAATATTTTCAGATGGTAGATGAATGAATCAGTTTTCATTCCCTTATTTTTCATTCGTGTTTCGAGTTCAGATTTATTCTGAATCCTGGTACTTCCTGACGATATTTCTAAATCACCGTACATTAAATCAAAAGATTCTGAAATTTTTGGATCGTTTTTGCTGGATTTCACGTAAAATGGCTTTGGACCCAATGGCCAATCAGTAATAAAATAAAACCCAGTTAATCCAATTTTTTTCAAATTTGATGGATATAGATCATCTCCCCATTGTATTTTTACACCAGATTTCTTCATTTTATCCACAAGATCGGCATATGTATACCTCGGAATTTTTTCAGGCATACGTGGAATCAAAAATTCTGTATCAGAATTTGTACGTGTAAAATCAGTGATCACATTAACAGAATTTTTTATAATTTCCTCAATTCGATTCATAACATCATTATAATCAATATATGCCTCTTCAAAGTCAATTGATATAGCCTCTGACAAATGTCTGTTTGTTCTTGATGGTTCAGCGCGAAAAATTGGAGCGATTTCAAATACTTTTTCAAAACTCATTGTAAGTTGCTCCTTGTACAATTGAGGGCTCTGTGCAAGAAATGCTTCCTTGTTATAATAAAATATAGGGAAAAGTGCAGCTCCACCTTCAGTTGCAGTTGCAATCATTTTCGGTGTATTAATTTCAATAAAATTTTGGTTTGAAAAATAATTTCTTATCGATTTTAATATTTCATTACGTGCTATGAAAACTTTTTTCAATGTATTACGACGTAGATCAATTGCTCTAATTTCTAATCGTGTATCAATATTTTTCACAGTTTTGGCATTAGGATCAAATGGAGGAATTATTTTCACATTAGAAAATACTCTAAGATCAGTTGGAATAACTTCTATGCCATTTGGGGCTTTTTCAGATTTTTTTATTTTACCTTTTATACCGATACAAGTGTGCTCTTTCAATTTAGAAATTGTTTCTAATACTTGATCTGGACAATCACCTTTCTTTGAAACTATTTGAATTTGACCCATCATATCCTCAACAGTAACAAATGAAATGTTTCCATGACCTCTCACACTAGATATCCATCCCATGACAATAATATCTAATTCATCTGAACATGAAATTAATTCATTTGAGAAATGTGTTCTTCTCCAATTATCTAATTCTGTTTCTGTCATTATATGATTTTTATAATCGAGTATTTATTAGGATTATTTTAGTAATTATTACATTATTGTAAAATTAAGGTTAGGTGTAACATGAATCATTGTAGATAAACCATCAAATTTTGTTGAAACTTCCTTTATCTTACTTTGATATATGAAATATTTCCCATCCTTATTGATACCACCTGAAACTTTCAATAATTTATTCTCTTGAAGAGATTGTAATCTTCTATAGACTGTTGATATAGGTATACCAGTTTCCTTAGCAACCACAACAGCAGTTTTTGGCTGATTGATTATTGATGTTAATATTGATAGACAAAATTGATCAGCTAACACATCAAGGTAAATTTGTTTACGATTCTCATCATCAATTTTAACAATTTGAGGGGATACTTGCAATAGTAATTTGATAAATGTACCACTATAAATTAGATTCTTTTCAAATAATACTTATTAAAATAATTAAGAAAAAGTGATTAAATATGCTAAATGAAAATGATAAAATTATTGCGCATATATCCAGCGCTATTACCGCTTATTCTATACGTAATAATAATGAAATGTTAACAGATGACATCTCTATGATTGATTTTATACTGAAAACTATACCAAAAAATCTAGAACCAAAAGTATCTATTGAATTAATTGATGAGATTTTTTCATATGTGTCAGGCACACATTTTGATACATAGTTTCATATGTTGTGTTATTCTAATTAAAATATAATTTGACAGCGATAGCAACATTAGGCTCACACTGCGCCCTTCAAGTTTTAAAAGGTGCAAAAGACGAAGGATTTAAAACAATTCTTGTCTGTGAGAAAAAACGTGAAAAATTATACAAGAGATTCAAGTTTATTGATGAATTAATCATTGTTGAAAAATTTTCCAATATATTAAATCAAGAGATACAAGATAAACTCAAACAGCAAGATGCAATATTAATTCCTCATGGAACGTTAATCTCACAAATGAGTTCTGAAGAGATTGAATCTATTGATATACCAATTTTTGGAAATAAATGGATTCTTAGATGGGAATCAGATAGAGAAATGAAAGAAAAACTGATGAGAGAAGCAACCCTTCCAATGCCAAAACCGGTAACAGAACCAAAAGATATTGAAAAATTAGTAATTGTGAAAAGGCAAGGCGCTGCTGGAGGTAAAGGATATTTTATGGCAGTTAATGAGGAAGATTATAACACAAAAAGAAATCAATTAATTTCTGAAGGAGTGATTTCAAAAGATGAGACACTATACATCCAAGAGTATGCAGCGGGTGTTTTAGCTTATTTACAATTCTTTTACTCACCATTAACTGATGAATTAGAATTCTTCGGAGTTGATCAAAGACATGAATCCGATATTGAAGGTCTTGGAAGAATTCCATCCGAACAGC
>CAZCFF010000015.1:0-18827 GCA_964497885.1 uncultured Candidatus Nitrosopelagicus sp. | reverse complement strand
ACATTTTTTGGAAGTTTTTTTCCGTTTTCATAGTATTGGTTACAAACTTGGGTTGTTATTGTAAAGCCAGGTGGTACAGGAAGTTTTAGACGTGTCATTTCACTCAAGCCAGCACCTTTACCACCAAGAAGCATTCTATTCTTACTATCAGCTTCTTCAAATGCATAAACAGGTCTGAATTTTTTCATGAGGTATGCTCGATTTGAGCTGCTTTTAAACTAATCCACGTGAAAAATCACTAAGAATAGTTTCCCAATTTTTTGCTTTGATAACACCGCTTGCTACTAGTATTCCCTTGGAACCAAGTTCAACTGCACGGTTTACATCTTCCGCAGAAACAATACCAGCGCCACATAACAACTTGGTAGAATTTTTTGCAGATTGCACAGCGTTAATTGAATTTGTTATTAATTGTGGTTTCTCAGTTGATATCGCTCTACCAGTTCCAATTAATTCAGGAGGCTCGATTGCTATGAAGGTTGGATTTAATTTTGCATATTTTTTTGCCTCATTAACGTTTTTTACACAAATAACCGTCTTGAGTTTCAGTTTCTTTAAACGCTTCACCAAATTTTTAATTTCCTTTTCTGTGATACGATGTTCACTATGGTTAATTATTGAACCATTGATCTTTGATTTTTTTATGATTTCTGGTATCATGAAACCGGTAGTACTTCCAACTTTTTTATCGTCTAGATGTTGTGCTAAAACAATAATTTCAAATTTTGTAATTAATGGGATTAAATGATGTGGTGGTGCAATTGCAATTTTAATTTTATATTTTTTTGAAATTTTTTCTGCTATTTTTGCAAGTTTTATTATTTTCTCACCTGCAATCTCTTCATAATTTTTACAGTTTATGATGAACATTTACGTATAATCTGGTTTTTTCTCATATTTTAATTTCATAGATAAGACAGTCATTGTAAGAATCATGGCAGCAATATTGACACCCATAATATATACATCATCAAGTGCTATTCCATAAACTAACCATAATGCTGCACCAATGAAAATTAATATCATCAAATATCGTGACACATCATCTAGTTTTTTTGTTTTATATCCTCTAACAATCTGGGGAACCCAGCCTGATAAAATTAAGACCCCAGCTAGTATTCCAATTACTGCCATCGTCGTTTCATCTAATTCCATATCGATTAATTCCAAAAGAATTGATCAAGCCCTGTTTGTCTGGGCTTGCCAATAATTGTATCAAAATCCATATCCATGGATGAAGTTATTTGATCAAGTGTACTTTGCATAAATTCCATATATTTTGAGGAATCTATTTCACTTTGTTTTGCCATTTCAATGGGTCTTACTCCAGGTTTGTTTATTATTTTGACATATGATATTTTATCGCCTTTTTTTATTTCCCTAACAGATTCTAGCTGTTTTGCTGCACGAATATGCTGAGGGATAGTTTTTGTATATTCATTAGGTGATTTACTGAGCATTACATTGAAGGCAAGATCAGATAATGGGATTTCTTTAGCCTGCACTTTTCGTGAACATTCAGCAATTTTTGAACTTATTTCACTTTTTGCTTTTTCAAACTCATCAGTAGTTTTTACTTTTGATAATACATCTAAAAGTTCAAAAAATAATGTTTTGATAAAAGCAGGTGTATGAGATTTCTTTCCAGTCAATCCTTTTACATCGACCTTACCATTTTTTGTTACGCCTAAATAATTCTTTTTTCTACCACTCAGTACTACATACCTGTATTCTTTTTCAACTTCTAATTCTACGCCATGATCATTTTTTGCTTGATTGATTATTGTTTTAATCTGTTGCTCTGTAGGATTTTTTACAAATAATGAATCTGTGTCGCCATAAAGAACATCAACATTTAATTCACTACATTTTTCAATTGTATCTAAAATTATATGTCTGCCTGTTGCAGTTGTTGCCTCTGCAGCAGGTAAAAAGTATAATGGAAATATCTGTGCACCCATAACTCCATAGCTTGCATTAAGGATCACTTTCAGGCCAGCAGCAACAACAGTGTATAATTGTCTTTCTTCATTTGTAAGATTTTGGTTTTTTGACATAGTTTTGTAATAATTTACTCTTAGATCTCTTAGTGAACCAATGAGGACTGATGTTAAACCATTTTTCTTTGTACAAACCCAATGATTTGTTTGTTGTATCATATTTTTTTTGCATTCATCATGTGAGCAGCGTACAGTTTCATATGATAAGTTTCTAACTTTTATAATACTGGGGTATAGACTTGCAAAATCCATCACAGTTACATCAAAATGAATTCCTTCTTTTGGCTCAACTACTAGACCTCCACGATATTTTTTATCCTTTATAACAGCATCATTTGTAACTTCAGTTGATCTTTTATCAATCTCTTCTCTTCTAGGAATTAACATGTTATTTTTTCTATGTTCATAGTATAGCAAACTGCGTATCCATTGTGAAACACCCATCCTAGAAATGTCATCAATCGGCATTCTTCCAATTCTACTAATGGCCACGAGTAAATTCATCAACAAGTCATCATTGAAACTAGTTAACTTGTAGGTAAGATAGGCATCATTTTGACAGTATTTTGCAATCTGATATAATGTCATTTTGTCAATCTCTACTCCATAATCTAATTTTTGTTCATTCAATAAGCCCTTTGATACACTGTTTAATGAAAAATCAGTATATTTTTGGCCAAATGCATAAATCTGAAAAGCACGATTTGATAGAGTTCTGTACAAATCAAGGTGTACACCTTCCTTTAATGTTGCAGAATCTCTCATCATATAGAGTGGATTAATGTTTTTATCAATTCCTAGTCTGCTTGCACGGTTGTACAAATATGGTAAATCAAACCCATCACCATTGTATGTAATTAGTAATGGATAATCTTTAATCAAGTTGAATACATCTTCTATCATTCCTTTTTCATTATCTTCATCATAAAATGTAACTTTGATATCTGGTGCTAAATCATTAGTTCCTTCATCTATATCATTTCGTCGTAAAACAAATACATGTTTTAATTTGTCACTAGATTCAAAACCAATTGCAGTGACTCTTCCTTCTGCAGTTTTAGCATCTGGTAAACGATTTTTTTCTTCAGACTCAACCTCTATGTCTAAACTGATTCTTCTTAATTTTGGTATCGGCTGATTTAGAAGATCTGCCCAATCTGAAACATTTTTCATGAACTCCTCATGATCTGGTATATTTAATTCACCAAGTTTATCCCATAACATACTTTTTAGTGATAATTTAGTTTCATCAGAAATTTTAAAATTATGTGGAGTTAATTTGTCATTTTCTATTTTATAATATTTACCGACAATTAGCGAATTATCATATAAATAATTTTCATAATATTTTATATCGGCTTCCCAAGCTTCAACAACATTTCTTATACTTTTGTCAGTTTGTGTGCCACCTATTGCTAATGGATCACTTACTAAAATTTTTGAAACAGTTATTGTTTTATCTTTAAGAGGATCAGTTTTAGTTACTTCCTTTATACTAATTACATCTGAACGCTCAGAGAGAAAATCTAATTCTGCTGGTGACATTTTAGAAAAACAATATGGTTTATGTCCTGTTTTGTCAGTCCATAAAACAATTTTATGAGATGTTGGGTCATAAAATTTTAGAACAACAGCTTTCTGTTGATTATTATAATTTGCAGAAATTAGTAATAAATTGGATGTATTTTCCAAATTATTGTTTGTGATTTGTTCTGTCATTCTAGAGGTTTTGTAATGATTTTGACCAGTATTGAATTTTGTTTTTTTCTAGTTGTTCAATCTTGACTCCTGCCTGATTAAGTAGATCATAATCAGTTTCTGGGTACTTATCTAAACAAATTATTCGCTTTATTCCTATCGTAATTGCCATTTTACTACATTCTAAACATGGAACAAATGTTGAATACAAGACAGTGTCTTTATTTCCAGCCTCAATTCCCAAAATTGCACAATGCATTATGGCGTTTGCCTCCGCATGATTACATAAACATCTATCAAGAGATTCGCCAGATTTAATTTTACCTTCCATTCTATCCTGACATCTTTTACAACCACCCTCATAGCAGTTTTTTATACCAGATGGTGTACCATTGTAACCCATGGAAATTTGTCTATGATCACGAACTATGACCGCACCGACTTGTCTAGTCAAACAATTAGAGCGCAGTTTTGCTAATTCAGCTTGTAGCATAAAATATTCATCCCATGTTGGTCTTTCAAATGATTCTGACAATGTGATTGGTTTTATTTCCTGTAATATAAGATAAAGTTAGGTCTTTTGTTTGGGAAAACTAGTTTTATAAGATGAACCAAATGAAAAAATTACATGCCTAAATGTTGCATATGTAAAAAGAATGAGGGCAAAACTAAGATCAAGGAAGGTAATCCTGCATACAAAGGAAAACCTATTTGTGCTGAATGTCAAGGATATAGAAAACTCTTACTTGAGGATCATAAACAGTGAGTACTAACATACAGTCAACAATCATAATTCAAAACTATAAAATCAAAACATATCCATAATCAAATGGTGACTAGGTATAATGAACTTTATCAGGCATAAGTTAATCAAATCAGATTCTGTAGAGCTTAGGGAATACCAAACTAATCTTGCAAATGACGTAAAAAATCAAAATAGCCTTATTGTACTTCCAACAGGTCTAGGCAAAACTACCATTGCATTACAAGTAATTGCTGATTATATGCAAAATGGAACTGGTGGAGTATTATTTCTTGCACCAACTAGAGTTCTAGTCAACCAGCATTATGAATTTCTTAAAGAAAACTTGCTTATCGCCGATATTGGAATTGTAACTGGAGAAGATTTGTTGAGTAAAAGAAAGAAAAAATGGATGAATAGTGTAGTTTGCGCTACACCGGAAATAACAAAAAATGACTTTGCTAGAAATATTGTTTCTCCAAATCAATTTGCACTTGTAATTTTTGATGAGGCACACAGAACCATAGGAGATTATGCATATTCAATAATTGCAAAATATTTTGAAAGTACTAATACACGTATACTGGCTATGACTGCAACCCTTCCAAGTGAAAAAGAAAAAGCAAAGGAGATAGTCACTAGATTACATATCAAAAATTTGATTGAAAGGTCAGACGAAAGCCCTGATGTAAAACCATACATTCAGAAAACTGAAACAGAGTGGGTTAAAGTAGATCTTACAAAGGAAATGATGGCAATTCAGATGTGTATTAAACTTGCCTTAGAAGAACGCTATAAAGAATTACGTAAAAACGGTTTGAGACTTTCTGATAACAAATCTCTTTCACAATTACTGAATGCTCGACAATTTGTTCTTACTCAAAATCGACGTTCAGCAAAACCACTTTTTACTGCAATTAGGATTACATATGCATTAAATATTTTTGAAGCACATGGAATAACACCATTCCTAAAATTTTGTGACAGAACAAAAGAAAAAAAGGGCGCTGGTATCAAGGAGCTTTTTGAAACAGATCCTAATTTTACACGAGCAATAAGTTTGGCAAAAACTGAACAATCCAATGGTTTGGAACATCCAAAAATTGATAGCCTGATTGATATTTTACATGATGTGAAATCTAAGGTACTAATTTTTTCTAGTTATAGAGATTCTGTTAATGTCATTCACCAAAAACTTCTTGATATGGATATATCTGCTGAAATTCTTATAGGAAAATCAGGGGAAACTGGTCTTAAGCAAAAAAAACAGATAGAAACTGTTCAAAGATTTCGTGATGGAGTAACAAAAGCTCTTATTGCTACAAGAGTGGGTGAGGAAGGATTAGATATATCGGAAGTAAATTTAGTAGTTTTTTATGATAATGTACCAAGCTCCATTAGATTTATCCAAAGAAAGGGAAGGACAGGAAGAAAAGATAGAGGACGTTTGGTTGTACTGATTGCAAAAAATACAATTGATGAGACCTATTACTTTATTGGTAAACGAAAAATTGACTCTGCCAAAAATATGGGAAATAAAATGATAAAGCATCTGGAAAAAGATGAAAAAGTACTGGATGATTTTTTTTAGTTATGATAAACGTTTGATAATGTGGTAACCATACTGTGTTTTTATTGGCTCAGAGATCTCTCCAATCTGTAAGGCAAACGCGGCATTTTCAAACTCTTTGACCATTTTTCCCCTGCCAAAATAACCTAAACTCCCATCCCTTTTTGCACTACCAGAATCAGTAGAAAACTGCCTAGCCATTTTGCCAAATTTTTCACCATTCTTTATCTTATCCAGTATTTCTATAGCCACACTTTGCTTTTCTACAAGGATGTGTGAGCACTTTATTTTGTTTGTCATTTCAACACTATCCGAAAAGCCTTTTCCTTAATTCAGGCACATTTTTGTATATCATATCACGGATTTTTTCTTGGTCACTTTGTGTTGGCATCTCTTTTTTTAATGATGATAATGCTGCCATGGCTAAACCTAATGTTTGTCCAATTATTAATCCATAAACAAATTCTTTAGAATCTGAAATTTTAAGAATGTCATTACTTCTTTCAATTTCCCCCAAGTATCCCTCAATTTGTGATATTGCGCTATCCATTGTTTGATTTATCATAATTTGTATTTGTTCATCATGACTCATGATCTGTGAAATAAATAACATGTAATAAATATACAGTTAAAGTTCTATATACTGATTGGATTTTGTCCAAATTTTGCTAATCCATAATTTAGCTTATCAAAAATAATTTTTAAATCTGGTATTTTTTTATTATTTTTTATCAATCCATATTTTATTGCGTCAAGATATGGTTTCTTACCTTTCCAATGACCAATTTTTTCTTTCTTTGAGTACGATGTATTTTTTAGATCAATAATATTGGCAGTTATATCACAGATCTTTACAAGTTTTACATGCCAATGTGCCTTTTTTAATTCTCTTACGTAAAGATTCTCTCTTCTTTGTTTTTCAACTCTCATGTCTTTAGTTAACGCTGTAACACACTTGGCAATATGTAGATTAAATTCATCCTTGATTTCATCAAAATCAGTTGGTGTATCCTCAATCGTGTCATGTAGCCAACCTATTGATTGCACATCATCATCAGTGACACCGCTTTTTTTGATTAAGCTAACTACTAATCGCAAATGATTAAAGTAAGGAGTTTTCCCATCTTTTCTTTTTTGATTTTTATGTACATTTTTTGCAAAACGTTTTGATTTTTTTATTAGAGAATTGTTGGTCTTAATCATTTGTAATTTCACAATATTTGTTACTACCCTCAAAAAATTTTACGCTTGAAATGGGAATTTTTTCTTTCAAATTATCAAAAATCCACATTGCGATATTTTCTGATGTAGGAAAATCAAACATATCATTGAGGTCTTTATGATCTAAATTTTTGATCACATCCCAACATGAATTTTTCATATCGTGAAAATCCATGACCATGTTATCCTGATACGTGCTACCTTTTTTTACCTCACCTGTCACCTCAATTATGATTTTTGCAGTATGTCCATGTGGTTTACCACATTTTGGATGACCTTTGAGTATATGAGCAAAATCTATCTCAAACTCAACACCAAGCTTTGTTTTCATATTTCCTTATTGTGTATGGGTTTCAAATACTTAGCGTATAACACATGAAACAAATTTCAAATATGAACCCAAAATACCAATTATTTCAATTTGTCTCAATTTACAAAATTAACGTTTCAATTTTGGATTTATGATAGTATCTAATGCGTTTCCAATAAATACAAATGCCAATCCCGTAATTGCAACCATTGCACCGGGTGGAACAATCCACCACCATAAACCTCTAGCGGCAGCACCAAAAGTATTTGCATCATGTAAAATCTGTCCCCATGTTGGAAATGTTGGATCACCAAGACCTAGAAAACTCAAACCAGCTTCTGTTGTGATTGCCGCAGGTACTGAAATTGCAATGCTAGCAAAAGCATAGGGAAGTAATTGAGGAATGATATGCTTAGAAATTATTTTAGAATCTGTTTGACCCATAATTTTTGATGCCTCAACATATTGTTTTATTTTTATTTGGAGAGTCATACTACGTGATACTTTTGCTATTCCAACCCAGCTGAATATCATTAAAAATCCAATTATTAGAAAGATGCTATTGCTAATTGTTACGGCGAGTATAATCAAAAATGGTAATGCAGGAAGCGCATAAATTATATCATTAAATCTCATCATACTTTCATCGGTTTTTCTTCCCTTGAATCCGGCGTATACTCCATAGATCAATCCAATTACAACTGACCCTACCGCAACAACGATGCCAATGAATAATGCTAACGGTGTTCCCCACAAAAGACCAACCATAAGATCACGTCGTAATTCATCTGTTCCCATCATACCAAATGCCTTTCCGCCAACAATTAATTTAGAATCAAGAATTTCCATTTGTTGGTTTATCCCATAAAAATTTACGAAAAACAAATATCTTCCATTCATAACTTCACCATTCTTATCAGAAAAGATCATCATCTCACTAGATTTAGTATTTTTATCAACAGCTAAATTTGCTGATTGAAATTCAAGATTTTTTTTGATATTATTATCGGTAGTAAAAATACGTTCATGATGTTGAGTTTTTGTGTCTGTATATGGCAGTGCTGTAGATAAAAGTAACAGTTCAGTTTCATCTGGTTTAATAACAGAGATATGAAGTAATACTGAATCCGAGTATTCAACATCAAATTCATAGATTAGCCCATCTGGGAAATCACTATAATCATAATCCACCATAAACTGTTGTGATGTTAATGATATTACTCCATCTTTAGTAATTATTTCAGGATCATCTATTATGATGTGCTCTGGTATTTTTTCAGCAGTAAAATAATTCACCCATACTGGAACTGATGTTTTTGGATACGAAACCCAATTTCCCGGATTATTCCATTGTTTGAATGTATCAATTGGTATGGTGATAACTGCTATAATTGACATGATAATAAGACAAGCCAAAATTCCAATACCAACAAGCCCACTTGGGCTTTTTACAAACTCTTGTCTGATCTTTATTGAAGATCTATCATTCATTCTCTTTTCACCCTGGGGTCAAAATAACCATAAAGTAAATCTGCGACAAAAATACTAATCAAGAACAAAACAGTAAGGACATATGTTGCACCAATAATAATTGGTAAATCCATCACACTAATCGCTTCAAAGTAAAGTCTCCCCATACCAGGCCAATCAAAAACTGCTTCTGTAATTATTGCACCACCCAATGAGCCTGAAAGACTAAGTGCAAGAATTGTCACTATTGGTGGGGCTGCATTTTTTAATGCATGTCTATAGATAATTTTATTCTTTTTTATACCGATAGCCTTTTTTGCTGTGATAAAATCTTCTTGCATCGTACCAACCATAAAATTACGTACTAGATATGCCCAAGACCCAAATCCAATAATTACTATAGTGATTAATGGTAATGCCATGTGATAAAGTAGTGCTAGAATATATCCTGGCTCACTTGGAAGTATAGACGGCGTAGCTCTCGCAGGGAAAATATGATATGTAAACGCAAATAAGAAAATCATTAACATACCTATCCACCATACAGGAAAACTACTACTAACTACCGCAAATGTTGAAGTGAGTCTATCAACTACTGAGCCTACTTTACTACCTGATAATGCACCCAAAAATATACCAATCATTGATATAATGATCGTAGCAGTTGTAAAGAGTAAAACTGTACGTGGAATCTTTTCTAATAAGATTTCTCCAACATTTGAAGATCCAGAATCACTTGTAAGGAATGTGGCATTTCCAAAATCAAGAATTAATATCTTATACATTGTGAAGCCTATCCTTTGCGGAGAATACCATGGATTATCTAATCCAAGTGTTTTTATTCGCTGATCTATCTGTGCCTGAACAAATTCCTCAAATTCTTTTACACTATCAAAACTTTCTACAATAGAGGTATTTTCAGTGATCTCAGATCTTACTTGATAGATTATACCTTGTTTCAAAATAACATCCATATTGGAACCAACCAATGCGATAGTTAACAATAATGTAATCATTAATACACCAAACATTGTCAGACCTCTCGTAACAACATACTTCTTTAAACTCAATAATCAGGTCTGGTGAAATTACCTTATAACTTATTTCAGTTAAAATTTTAATTATGTATATTATTTAATACTGCAAAGCAAAAACTTTTCAAACAGTTAGCCCTAAAGTTGGTATGAGATGTGCAAGTTGCGAGAATCATAAACATTATGAATGTATTGACTGCCAAAACGATCACAAAACACATCTTTGTAATTGTGATTGTCATACCACCGAGCATAAACATAAGTAAATTGCTCCATTAATACTTTGATAAAAAAACAAGATTCATAAACCATTAAATCAATTTACAGAAATCACGAATCTATCATGAAAAATATAGGAACATTGGAATACGTATTAGACAAATATTCAGGAACATGGACCTGGAAAATTACTGGTGATAGAGCTGTTTCCATGGTATCAAAAATTATTCCTAAAATATGGTATGGTGATGGTCCTAACGAAGTAATTGTTCCTGATGATGAAAATACTGTCAAACAAATTAAAATGATTCTGGAACGATATCCTATGGAGATACTCTCAAAATCTGTGTGGCAAAGAAAATCATCGCCAGTTTTGGCTAAAAAACAAAAATCAGTAAAAATTGAAAAACTTTCAAAGGCGAAACCAAGCAAACAGTTTCGTGGAAATTTATTAAATTTTCAAAAGGAAGGATTGGATTTTCTTTTAAAATCTACTGGAAATGCACTACTTGCGGATGATATGGGATTAGGCAAAACTGTTCAAACACTTGCATATATTGCATCAGAAAAACAATCATTACCTGTTTTGGTTGTTGCACCACTTGTCACTTTAAAAAATTGGCAGCGTGAAATTGTAAGATTCATGAAAAAGCGAAGTAAAAATGGAAGAATAATCGAGGATGATGCACCTACTACTACAATGATCCGTACTGGAAAAAATGAACCACTTGGAGATTTTGATTTTTATATAATCAATTATGAATTACTTAAAAAAAGATTAGATGACATATCAAGATTAAAAATTAGAACCATCATATGTGATGAAGTTCAACATTTACGTTCTAAAACAACACAAAAGTATACAGCTGTAAAAGAAATAGCTGGATCAAATACGGTGAATTATAGAATAGGTCTTTCTGGAACACCAATCTATAATCATGGTTCTGAAATATGGCCTATAGTTGATATATTGAAACCAGGATTTTTGGGTAGTTTCAAAGAATTTTGTGAATATTTTTGTTATATGAATGAAAAAGGACGTGCTATTGTGCTTGAAAATAAACGAGAGAGTTTACGACATGAATTACAAAAACATATCATGCTTCGACGAAAAAAATCAGATGTATTAAAAGAATTAAAGGATAAAGTTAGACATAAAGAATATGTTGATGCAGATGTTGATTACTATAAACATGAGTTAAACAAAATTTGGCATAAATTAGAGGAAGAGCAAAAAAACGCTGAAACAGAATTTGCCAAATCTGCTTCATATCAACGAGCAATTCAGAGTGAACGACAGGCTGCAGGAATAGCAAAACTTCAGCATGTGATTGATTTTGTAAAAAATACAATGGAGATTGAAGAAAGTGTTGTAGTTTTTTGCCATCATAAATTAATACATACATTATTGCATGAAAAATTAGGAGAATTTAATCCTGCATCTATCATTGGAGGTCAAACAGATAAAGTTAGACAAGACAATATAGATAATTTTCAAGATGGAAAAACAAAATTAATGATTGCTGGTTTACGCGCTGGTAATGTAGGAATAAACCTAACTGCTGCTAAATATGTCATATTCGCTGAATTAGATTGGAGCCCTGCGATTCACCGTCAGGCTGAAGATCGTTTACACAGAATAGGACAAAAAAATACTGTTTTTGCTTATTATCTAATTGGTAATGGAACACTTGATGATCATGTTGGAGATATATTGGTTGATAAAGAATATGAGATTGACACAATTATGGATACAACGACAGAATCATTTGAGAATAAGGAAAAATCAAAATTAATTCTTGCACAAATTCATGATAAAATTCGCACAAAAAACTAGTGAACAAATATTAAAAAAGTGAGAAATGTTCCTAAGCCTTACCTATACGGAACATGGTTGTAGTGCAAGTTGGACAGGTACCTTTGGTTGCTGGTTTACCATTTTTCATAGTAACTGCAGTGGCACCTTTGATCTCTCTCTTACTTCTACATTTAACACAGTAGCCTGTTGTCATAGTAAAATTGAGAGTTATCTCATATTAGCAGGGACTTGTAAACTAGATTTTACATTTTTGTGACTCTGTTTTATATCAAAATCATCAATAATAGACAAACTTTTACCAATTTTTCCCAAAAAACTAGTTTTTTAAAAATAATCAAATAAAACTAGGAATATTATCACAAATATCAATGGATTACAAACACTCTTTCATCGTTTTCATGATATTTTTAGCATTTTTACCATTAAGTGTTTTTGCCGATTCATCAGTTGATATATCTCTAGATCTTCCAATATACACAAAATCAGATATCATAACTATTTTTGGAAATATTGAACATGATGATTCATTAAATCTTGTTATAATTAATCCAAGGGCAGATATTATTTTGGATGAAACTGTTTTGGTTACACAAGGGGAATTTACATATAATTTACAATTGAAGGATTACGATTTGAGTATAAGCGGAATCTATGAAATTTTTGTTACATATCATGATACAAATGATTCCACTGAAATTGAAATAAAAAAAGAGTTTTTTTATGATGCTGTACAAAATGTAAATCCAGCGGGAGTGGATATAGAACGTATTAGTGAATCTGACCAGATTCCTATATTTATAATCGGGATTGTCATAATTGTAGGCATATTTCTTTTCCTTGCGCGACATGCTATATTTAGGAGGAAAACTAAATACGACGATGAAAATTGGGAATCTAAGAAAAATCGTGATTATGAAAAATACCATTCCGAATGGATGAGTGATGATCAAGATTTTTCACGGAGGGAGGAAAAAGTAATCGATGAGACTGAATTCATAAAATCATTACAGGGTAAGAACATTCCAGATTATTATGGAACTCTTGAAATACAAAAAAGTGCTAGTCAATCTGAAATAAAAAATCAATTTAGAAAATTGGCTAAAAAATGGCATCCTGATAAGAAACATGGACCTGATGCAGAAAAGAAAATGGCAGAAATCAATACGGCGTATGACATTCTTTCAAATCAGAAGAATAGAAAGATATATGATCAATATTATCAAAGGAATAATACAAATGGTGAACCTTAGATTTTATCTGATTACTGACTAATTTTTATTTTTTACTTTACTGTAAAACTACATTCTTAGTAATACTAAATACATTTTGTATTTTCCATCTTATAGGAATAAATTGAATATACTTGATTTAGCTGAACAATACTATATAATCACTTTTGGTGTGGTTATAGGAATTGGGTTATTACAAGGTGCAATTTTGGGAAGAGGTATTCGTTCTCGTTTTCCAAGTCTGAAAAAACATGCACGTGCTGTTTCAAGTGTTTTGTTAATATTATTTCTAGCCAATGCAATATCAAGTATACTAAAATTTGCGGAACCAGCTAAAGTTACATTATCTACATTAACTGTTCCTACGTCAGCTGAGGAAGTATTTTCGTTGGCAATGAACTTGTTAGGAGTAAATGCAGGATTGTGGACAGTTATTGGAACATTCATTACTATTGTGCTTATGATATTCTTAAAATTTGCAGATATTCATCAAATAGCAAGATATTTTATTTTCACTATAAGTTGTATTGTTTTGATAGTAGCATTACTTGGAAAATTTACAGATTTTATACCAACAAGTTTTCAAATAATATTATATGCTTTCTATCAGGTTGGGATCACATTAGGAATATTTCTTGTAACTAGACGTAGGGAATCCGATGTCTTATCAGAGATAAAATAATGTTAACTAAAAAAACTATTATGAATTTACAATAGTTTTTTCAGGCTTGCACATCTATTTCTAATAGTTACTTCTGTGACGCCTGATGCAATTGAGATTTCTTTCTGTGTTTTATTACCACCTGATGAAATACATGCAAGATATAATGCCGCGGCAGCAATTCCCATAGGATCTTTTCCTGCAACCATTCCAATTTTTTTAGCTTTATTTAATAATGCAATCGCTTTGCGTTTAGTCATTTCACCAAGACCTGCTATACTAGCAATTCTTGAAACACCTTTTACAGGATCTGCCACGGGTATTTTTAGATCAAGTTCTCTGAAAATCAATCTATAACATCGGGCTACATCTTTTCTTCTTATATTAATCCCATTTGCAACATCATCTAATGTTCTTGGTGTTTCTGTGTTTCTACATGCAGCATAAATGCATGCAGCAACCAATCCATGAATAGATCTGCCTTTTACAAGCTTTCTTTCAATTGCTTTTCTGTAAATATATGCAGCCTTTTCAATAACTGCAGGTGTTAATGATAGTTTATCTTGTAATTTATCCATCTCACTTAATGCCTGACGAAGATTTCGATCTGATGAAGAATATGCTTGTGAACGATTATCCCATGTTCTAAGTCTTTCAATAGATTTCTTCATGTTTGTATCTAACGGTTTACCTGTTGCATCTTTATTCTGTGGACCAATAACAGTTGAAAGACCCATATCATGCATAGTGATAGATGTACTAGAACCTACTCTACTTCTATCTGGACCGTCATTAGAAAATGAGCGCCATTCAGGTCCTCCCTCTACAATTTTATCAGTTACTACAAATCCACAAAAACTACAGAATAATTCACCCGTATTATCATCTAAAACCATTTTTGTTTTAGTACACGATGGGCAACGCTGTATGGCGTCAGATGTGTTAGTCATATACTCTATTAGCGATTTTATTATATAAATAAAATATGCTACTTATTTGAGTTGTTTTGTGTGTAGGTTTAGCTAATTTACTAATCACATTCTATAATCATATTTTATGATAGTGAAATAAATCGCTCACTAGTGTTTTCATGATTTAATCAAATAAACAATATGCATAGCCTGGTGACATTGTCCCATACATTATATCATTGGGGTCATCACTATGTCCACCAAATCCAACAGAATGTCCCAATTCATGTGTCATAATTTTTTCCACTGTTTCAACATCATAAAGCTGAAAACTACCATCACAACCATAACCACCAAGAGCAACTTCTGCTACACCTTTACCAATATTCGCATGACCCAAAACACCTTCACCTAAATTTCGTACAGTCCATGTTACCCAAATATTTGCCAGATCACTCCTTTCAGTTAGTTCCAGATGAAAAATAGCTAGTTTATCATCACTAGCAGTAAATGTAAGTTCTTCCCAATGTTTGAATGAATTTTCTAATGTACCAACATGATCAAGTGGCAAACTAGCCGGTTGAGGACTCATAAATACTTTATATTTTATATGGTAAACGTCATCAATTAATGATACTTCACGATCAGGAAATTTTTCTTGCAATGATAAACTTGGTGCGCTCCATTTCCAGCTATCTCTATGGAATTTTTTTATTACATCAGCACTTGGGTTTGGATGCTCAACGTATAGGGCATCATTTTTCAGTCTTTCATTAATATTATCAAGATAAAGTCGAAAGTTCCATGCTTCCCTATCCTGATCTACCTTTAGGTTTTCCAAGTTATTATAATAATTTAGTTTTATAATTCCCCTTTCAATTAGATATTGTATACTAGACAAAAAGTCATTGTCAGATATTATCCCATCTGCCCACCATCCAGCATTAATTTTTATCCAGCTTGGTATATTTTCAGAATTATTTTCATTGATATTAACTGTATTAATTGTAATAACACTTTTTTGAATAAGATATTCAATTCCATAAATAAAATCCGAGTCAGGAATTTGTTCATCTGCCCACCATCCAGCATTATTTTTTACCCAACTTGGTATCTCTTTTTTTTCTAGTTGCATAAGAAATTGAGGTTTTTCAGTAGGATTATGTATAAGTACATATTTTTTTTCAATTTTTTCAATATAATTTAGATAGTTTTTAGCAATTTTATCATCTGGCTTTATGTCCAAAGTTTTTTTAAAATATTTTTTAGATTCTTCATATTCACCATAGTTTCCAAATCCCAAACCCATACCATTTAATGCCATGATATTATGTGGTTCAAGTTTTAGTATATCATAAAATTCCAACATTGATAGTTTGTTTAAATGAGATGGGTTTGATGTAAAGGAAATATTTTGACTTGGCTGTGCAGCTAATGTTGAATCTAACCTCAAATTACTTAGTGCAATAGCTTTCATTGTCTTAATATTTACATCATTAGGGAAATATTCAAAATAATCATCATAAATTGCTAGGGATTTTTTATAGTCACCCTTCATGAAATTTTGGTTTGCATCATGTAATACACCCACCCAGTTTGCATGAATTGTGAGATCATGAACAGTTCCTTTCACATCAATATCATCTGCAAATACTATGCCAGTCGTAACTGTCAGAATTACCGAAATGACTACTAATGTGTAAAATAGGTTTTTAATCATATTATGGAATAGATATCAATTTTATAAAATGTATTAAAAAGTATTCTACTGATTCTTGTAGGTTATATCACCAACAACTAATCTTTCTCTTTTTTTATTAGATGAAATGATTAATGCACCATCTTGATCCATTCTAATCACCTTACCACTTTTTTTAGTATTATTAATGACGTACATTATTTTTTTTCCAATAGTAGATGATCTTTTTGTCCACATACTAATAATTTTTTTATTCTGATCAGAATTAATCATATGTAAAATGTTTTCTAATTCATACAAAAATTCTTCAACTAGTTCTATAGGTTTCTCATTTTTTTTTGTTAATGTTTTTGCACCATAATGATTAGAATGTTTTTTTAACATATTTTCCAATTTTTTTTGTTTAATTTTGAAATTAATTCCCACACCCAAAACTAGGTATTCAATACTGTTTGATTGTATTGATGAATCTAATAATATTCCTGCCACTTTTTTTCCATCAAGCGTAAGATCATTTGGCCATTTTAGTTTGGGTTTAATTTTTAATGTTTTTTCAATTGCTAAGCACAATGCAAGGGAGGTTGCAATTGGCATTAATACAATATGCTTAATATCAAATCTTGGATGTATGATTATAGACATCCAAATTCCTCCACTAGGAGATTCCCATTTCCTCTTTAATCTACCTCTACCCTTACTTTGTCTTTTTGATATGACAATTGTTCCATTTTCAATTTTATTCACAGCTATTGTTAGAGCAAATTCTTGTGTTGAATCAATTGTTTCAAAATAATAAACTCTTTTTCCTAACATCTTTGTTTTTAGGTTATTAGTTATTTCCCATGGAACTAACTGATCTGTTGAGTCAGTTAACTTGTATCCTAAATGCTGTTTTGATTCTATTTTATAACCAAGCGAACGAATTTTTTTAATATATTTCCAGACGGCAACTCGGCTAATTTTTAGAACGTCGCTCAAATCCTGTCCTGATAGATATTCAGTTTGATGTGATTTCAAAAGTAGAAGAAGTGAACTTAAGGGTGTTTTATCAAATGAACTATACATATTTTTCAATTTAATTTTGATAAATAATTACCATTCCTCTTCATCAGTTATTTCCAGTCCCGCATCACTTATTTTAACACCCATGATTTTCAAAGTTTCTTTCATAGTTGGTGAGTTTCTTTTATAGATTTGCTCTGCCAATTTTAGCCTTGAATCTTTATCCAAGTCCTGACCAATTTTGTATTTACCAGTCATGATTTTTGGTGTTATTTTGATTACACTAACATGTTGTAATACATCATCATTTGGTTTGATAGGATCATATTTTCCTTCAGGCTGATATTTCTTCATGAGTGTATTCAACGCATTTGCCATTTCATTTTTTTCTGTAACCAGTTCACCCTCACCTTTTATCACTACACTAATGTAGAATGTATCAGCTAACGATGCATCTTTTGGATCAAAAAAATATGATGGCAAAAACTCTAAATTTCTATCAACTTCAAACCCAACTTTAGGATCTCGTGTTATATTTTCTAATTTTTCACCTTTTATATGCGAATGTAAGTAAATCACATTATTTTCGAAAACAAAATTCATAGGTATTATTTGCGGATATCCATTTACATCAATAGTAGACATTCTACCAGTTGTTTCCTCATCTAAGAAGCTGATAATTTTTTCTCTTGATTTAATCTTTAATTTTCCAAGTAATTGCATTGTCTTTACTTTTGCTGTTCTTTAAAATAAGGAATTACCTTACTAGCAAATTTATCGATCGAGCCAAAATAATTCTTACCCCAAAATCTAATTACAAAATGATTAACACCAGCTTTAATGAATCGTTCAAAGATAGGAATTATATCATCAGGAGTACCAACACCAGTTGAAGATCGAGCTATTGCATCTGGAATTTTTGTTGCAGCTTCACGCATTTTTATAATCCAATCTTGATTAGACATAGAGTATTCAGTGAAATATTTAACAAAATCAAAACCCTCAATTTCTTTTAATTCATGTACTCTGAGAATCTCTGGCTTGAATAGACTTACTTTTACTGCTTCTTTCATCCTAGCCCATGACTCTTCTGCATCATCAGAAAAGTAAACGTCAATATCAAGCGCCATTTGAAAATTCTTTTTTTCTTCAGATGTACGATTATTTTCTTCCATTGATACTTCGATTTGTTTTTTATGATCTTCAAATAATTCAGGAGTGTATCCTATTGGTAACCAACCA
>CAZCFF010000014.1:14552-20411 GCA_964497885.1 uncultured Candidatus Nitrosopelagicus sp. | reverse complement strand
TTTTGGAAATGATAATTGGATAATGATGTACGAAAATCTAACGGTTATTCAAGCACTCGATTAGAGCTACTCTTCTTCCTCTTCCGGATCTGATTCTCTCCTGCTAGGTCTAATTGGAATGTAGATTTTTGTCATTAACATACACCAAAAGTAGATTCAATGAATATGATGATGGGTTGCGAAACATTGTCTCTTTGGTTAGATTGAATACATCGACGTCAACCAACCTTACATTCCGCGGAAATTGATCTTGATGTGGTGTAGTAGACAATGCACAACAGTCCAATAGATCCTAGACGAATTGGAATTTCATAATCAGTCAAAAATGCGGTGGTGGTTCCAGCTACAGTTCCAAATATCGAGATCATAGAAAATCCGATTGGACCACAACCACAAATTCCAGCCGAAGCCCCAATTATTGTTCCAATCATACTACCGCCAATCTTGGATGTGCCTTTCTGTAATCTCTTAATCCTGTAAACGTTCATGGGAATAACAATTGCCGATATTATAGAAACTACAACCACCAGCGTAAAACTGAACGCGCTGTACTCTGTTACATGAAGTACAACGTATGGTTCAACAAAAATGAATTCAGAAAGCAGGGATATTGGTATAAACATGCTAACAAAAACTACTATTCCAAGAATAACGTACGAATAACTTGAAAATACAAGTTTAAGGTTATTCAATTTAGAGCATTGCTTCTAGCGTTCTTGAGAAAACTGAGTATGGCTGCGCGCCAGAAATCTTCTCGGTAGTACCATCAGATGAAACTATGATGAATGTTGGTGTTCTAAGGTCTCCTTGCTTGACAGCTTGGTCATAGTTTGCATTAACACGGTTGGCATGCTTTGACGTGTCCATACAATCATTAAACTCATCCATATCCATCTCAAGATTGAATGCAAATGCAACAAGTCTATCTTTGCTAGCCCATCCATTGTCAACACCTTCCTGGAAGTTGTAAAGTGTTGTATGATATTCCCAGTACTTGCCTTGATCGTTTGCACAGTAAGTTGCTTGTGCAGCAGGATGAGAGTCACGTCCTAAAAATGCCAGATCTAAAAATACTAGATTTGCTTTTCCAGTATCCACATAGTTGTTAATTACATCAGCACGTGTATGATGAAACCAGTGATGACAAGCTTCACACTGATAGTCGCCAAACTCTATAATCATAATAGGTGCATCAGGTGAACCAAGTATAGGAGAACCATTTGTAATATCTACTGACGCACTTGACATTCTTGGTTTGTATTCTTGCATTTGCATAAGTGTGGAATAATACGTCGAGCCCATAATAACTACAATAGTAACCATAACAACAGCCGCAATCCCAATAGCAAATTTCTTGTTCATCTGATTCCTGCTTTTACATGAGAATTAAAAATCTATCTTGAAAACTACTTTTGCTTGAAGACACTTACAATTTTCTTGGTTATTATGTCAATTGGGCATGTTTCACAGTAGATCCCGTGCTGTCTTTCAAAATGTACATCAAGACCATGACTGGTCAGAAATGAGGCACCGCATTTAGTACAAACAAACTTTGAGAATGAATTGTTTGAACCACTCATGATTGAAGGTATTTTTTTATGAATATAAACAGTTTATTTGTTCTTAATTTTGAAAATCATACCAATTTTACTACAGATAATGAATTCTCACATGATTATTGTGTTCAACCTCATACGGAGTGACATGTCCGCAATGAGCACATGAAAATAACTGACCTTGAGGTTGTTTCTCACGTTCTATCTGTTTGCCGTGAATTGATTTGATCGTAATGGTATCTCCACTTGATATTACACCAAAGTTGTGTTTTTCACCAATTGAATCCAAAAATTCCTTGATTGATGTAATAACATCATCACCATTGACAGATTCATCATCTGTGATAGGTGTAAGGATAAACTTGTGAAATTTTAGGAAAGGAACTGCAGCCACTTGATCTGAAACGTAAATCATTAATTCATGAAGTATTGGTTCCACTTCATGACAGTTGACTGTTATCATGCCAATTTAAGACAAAACACAAATTTAATCTTAACATTTTCTGAATTCTTACCAACTTCTGGTCAAAGTTTTTCTTTCCAAAGAAGATATCTCTAAGAATTCTAAAAGAGTTACATGGATAGTTCTGATATAAGAAAAGGAATACAGAGCAGATGGGAAGAATATCTTTCAACACATGCAAATCTTTTCACATCTGACTCACTAGACGGTGCTAGTCCACCATCAGTTTTTGTTGGTTCATACGGATATCCAAAAGTTAGCGTAGGACCAATGGTACCACCTATGCATGGTGATACAACTTTACTTGACAGTCCTGAACTTTGGGTTGGAAAAAGTTTAGAAGAGATTGTAAATTTTCGACTAAGTCTGATTAGAGGTATCAAAAACATACCAATC
Organism: uncultured Candidatus Nitrosopelagicus sp.; assembly: GCA_964497885.1. Taxonomy (GTDB): domain Archaea; phylum Thermoproteota; class Nitrososphaeria; order Nitrososphaerales; family Nitrosopumilaceae; genus Nitrosopelagicus. Next base: position 17,996 of record CAZCFF010000014.1, on the reverse strand, counting down.
AACGAACCTAACGGAAGATACATTGAAAACCTTCACGAAGTTGCAATGTCTTCACGTCCAATAGATTCTGAATTACAATTCTACAAGAATCCAAAACCAGTTGCATCTATTGATGGCGAAAGTGCACCATTTGGTCCAGTTGGTGAGGTAACATCTGCTAAATTTTCTTCTACCTCGTCTGACAAATCAATTCAACGCGCATATTATGATCATGATCTAAAGGCGCAAGATGCGGTAGTATCACTATACAATAGAGGCATTGAAATTTCAAAAATCCAAAAATGTTTCAGTGTTGGAATGTTTGGGAAGAAGAGAAAACTTGTTCCGACAAAGTGGAGTATCACAGCAACTGATAGCATAATCGCGGAATCACTTGTGTCTGAAATACTTGAGTTTGATTTGATTGATTCTTGCCGTGTATTTTCTCATGATCACCTTGGAAATTTGTTTTCAGTTGTTTTATTTCCACACCGTTGGCTTTTTGAAAATCAGGAGGCATGGCATACTGGTAATGGTATTGGTTTTGGTTCTGATATTGAAGATGCAAAAGGAATAGACCATCCTCCTGTTACGGCAGGTGCATTTTTTGCAGCAAAGCTTGGTGTAGCCGAATATTTGATTGAAAAAAAATGTCAAGCATCTGCACTTGTGTTACGTGAGATTAGACCCGAGTATGCAGTACCTGTTGGTGTTTGGCAAATAAGGGAGGCGATACGTTCAGCTATGAAAAATGAGCCGTATATAGCAGAAAACTTTGGTGATGGTGTTACCTTTGCAGCAAAAAGAATGAGTGTTAGCAAGTCCGAGTGGCTTTCCAAGGGTAATATGTTGAGCATGTTGAGGCAAAAATCAATCTCAGATTTTTTTTAGAATTCGAATCCGTATCTATAGCGTATTTATTGAACTTTTTTACTTTGATAGTATGCACAGGAATACAATTCTTGCCATACTGCTTATTGCATCTCCAATTCTATTTGTGCTAGCTGCATACCCAGACACATTCAGTATGAGTTGGAATCAGGGGCGTGGTGGATTTTTGTTTGCCCTGGCATTTATTGTAGCTGAATTAGTGGGAATAAAATTTGCAGTTTCAAAAAATAATCTCATTTTTGCAATTCCACTTGCTGTAATAACAATAATTTACTTTGTAGCATTAAACTTTGGACTACATGATTACATACTTGATGCGGCTCCTGCATTTAATGTACAGTTAATCTATTCATGGGAATGGTTTTGGGATTTTGTTGTAATGACTCTATTTGTTACAGCTAGTGCTGCAATTCTATTTCGTAGAAAATGGATTAGAATTCTTCCTGCAGGCCCAATTTTTCTTGGTGGAAGCGCAATAATTCTATCATTAGATGCATTTTTTCCGTATGATACGCTCGGTCCATTACAATATTTTGTACCTTATTTGGTAGAAACAAACGTATGGCTAATCAACGTTCTTGATCTTGGCATGGCAAGTGCAAGGGACAATCTTATGTTCTTACGGGGTGATCACGGTCCATTTGGATTACAAGTGTTCTGGCCATCAGCAGGTGTACACAGTGTAATCATCTACTCACTTGTCATGATGGCATTTTTATTGAAAATGAACATCAAGAGAAATAGAAAGGCATTATATTTCAGTCTTGGAATATTGGGTACAATTATTATAAATTTGATTAGGATATTCTCACTATCATTATTTGCATTGAAGGTATCAACAAACCCAGTGGAATTTGAGGAATACCACTCAGTTGCTGGTGAAATAATGTTTTTGCCGTGGTTGTTTGTATTTTTGCTTGTAGTAACTTTCATAGAGTCTAGACGTCTGAAGAAAAAAGAAACTGCAACTAAAAATAATTTGTAATATCACTTTGCCCTTCAATCGTTGTAAGATCACTGACTTTCACTCCCAATCTTCTCACTAAATCTGGTTTATCATCAAGCATTTCACGAAGCAGTTGCTTGGAAGTTTTTTGTAATATCTCCAAACTAACCGTTGGATTTTTTAACATTCTTGATTTTGTTTTGTTAGACAGATCAGTTTGTGTTAACTGTATTCCAACAATTTTAAACGCCTTGTTTTCTTTGATAATTACCGAGTTTAGATTGTCACATAACTGAAGCAATGCTTCTTCTAAAAAATCATAATTATCTGAATCTTTTTTGAGTGTCATAATCTTACCAATTTGTGTAGTAGGAGCCCTAGGTGTGACAGGTTCGTTATCAATACCTCTCACTGCATTGAATATGTATGTGCCAGATTTTCTACCAAACATTTTGACCAAAGAGAATACATCCAGATCTTTTAGATTTGCAATTGTTTTGATGCCCTCCTTAGCCAATCTTTCTTCAGTTTTTTTTCCAATACCATGAATATCCCTGATTTCTAAATCTTCCATAAATTCAGAAATCCTATCAGGTAGTACAACCGTTAAACCATCAGGTTTTTTGTAATTTGATGCAATTTTTGACAGTAATTTATTTCCAGACACGCCAATAGAACACGTTAGATTCGTTTCTTCTCGAATCTTATTTTTTAATTGTTGAGAAATATGACTAGCCCTTTTGAAATCATATTCTATTTTTTTTGATACGTCCAGATAAGCTTCATCTCGACCTACATATTCAAACACATCAGCAAATTCTTTAATTATATTCATGGATTTTTCAGAGATGCTAGAATAAAATTCAAAATCCGCGGGCAAAAATTCAGAGTCTGTTCTTTCTTCCAATCTTTTCTTTGCAAATTTTATTGATAGACCAGAATTTACACCATATTTTCTTGCAATATAATTTGCAGTTGCGACAGCTCCGCTATCACCGCCTCTATCTGAGAACATACATACCACAACAGGTTTGGTCTTCAAATTGGGTTTACGAATTTCTTCACATTGTGCGTAAAAATAATCAAAATCAATATGAAGAATTATTCGTTGTTGCATTTTGTTACTTTATCATAAAACCATATTACCATATCTATAGGGAAATTATCTAAATATCATCATAATTTGATATAGTTATGGTATATCCTGTTTCAGCTGAAAAAGATGGCATAAAGATCAAACCTGAATTAATGGATGCAGAGAAACTGTATCATTGTTTATTCAATGATAAAATTGTCCTATTGTACAAAGATCAAAATGAAATTTTGAATTGTTATGAGATTGAGGATGAACAAATTGTCTCAAAGGTAAAGTCATCTAAGGAGAATGATATTGAAGAGATACTAGAGGAATATATTGAAAAAGAAAACCTGAAAAAAAAATAGCTCTATGATCCTTAAAGATAAAATAAAACCACGTGTTTTTATGTACTAGACACGTGATGGGGGAAGAAAATAAGAAAACTGATGCAGAAGAAATTCTTTCCGAATTTAAAAAAAGACATGGAATTCCAGATTCAGAACCAGAAGCACCTTCAGAACCAGAAGCACCTTCAGAACCAGAAGCACCT
>CAZCFF010000014.1:0-14452 GCA_964497885.1 uncultured Candidatus Nitrosopelagicus sp. | reverse complement strand
AGAAGCACCTTCAGAACCAGAAGCACCTTCAGAACCAGAAGCACCTTCAGAACCACAAGTGGAAGAACCAAAACATGGTGAGCGTAGTGTAATTTTCATAGGCACAAAACCAATTATGAATTACGTCACAGCTACTCTGACTCAACTTTCATCTGTGCCTGTTGTTACGATTACAGCACGTGGAAAACGCATTACACAAGCAATTGATGTTTCACAAATGATTGTAAAACGAATGAATGAAGTTGGTTTCAAAATTATTGATGTTCGTGTATTATCAGACTCACTAAAATCAAAGGATGGTCAAACACGTAGTGTATCTGTCATTCAAATTGATATAAAAAATGTGTCGAACAAATAATTATTCATCATATTAAAAATTTTAAGTAAATTTGTTTAACCATACATAGATGAACTAAGATCTTTACGTCCTGTTTCTATCTGCTTCATTTCATCTTCTATCTGTTTCGCTTGTTTTTCCAACAAAGAAAGATTACATGAAATTCCAGGTACTAATTTTGATACTCCATCACATAGATTATAGGTTGCCCTTAAATCAGGAGTGTCAGATTCTGAACCAACTAATAAAACGATTACATCTTGTCCATTTGTTACTCCTTCATTTAATAAAACACCGGGGATACCTGGTATTGCTCCATTATCTATTGTTTTAATTCCTGCTGATACAAGTTTTCCCCTTGCAGTTCCTGTTGATGCAACCCCCATTATACTGTCTGTTTTGGTTTTTACTGTTATACTGCTAATAATCGTCGAGCATTTTTTTTCCTTAGCCCAATTCAATATCATTTTTGCAGCATCTTTGTGTAAAGAAACATCAAGTGTAACATATGATGAAAAGATTGCAGTTTTTAGATTATTATTGACAAAAATTCTTGTTGGATAGTTTGGTGCACCATTTTTGATTATAGATATGGGAGGGAATCTATCTGAATCTATAGTTGCAGCAAATTCAAATCTTGATGTATTTATCATTAGTTCAGTTGCTATTGCACTTGTTAATCCTGTAGAAGGAAGTCCGTTTATTATGAAACCACCTTCAATATTGACATTTGCAGTTTCTTTTATTTTAAAATCTGAAACCATATTCTGTTTATCAACCACAATAATAATTATCTTTTTACTGTGATTACAGTCTACCCGGTGTTGCGAAAAACCTTAAAACACTCTAATAACACAAATGTTTGAATGGTTGAAAAAATAAAAGTTGCACTAGTTGGTATAGGTAATTGTTTTTCTGGTCTGATTCAGGGAATTGAGTACTATAAGAAAAATCCTTCTCAGGAGGTTATAGGAATTATTCATGACAAATTGCGTGATTATACGATACACGACATTGATTTTGTTGCAGGCTTTGATGTAGGCGAGAATAAAATAGGGAAATCGCTGAATGAGGCTATTTATGAATATCCAAACATGGTAGACTGGATTCCGAAAGATAGTATGCCAAAAACAGATGCAAGAATCTATGAAAGTCCAGCTTTAGATGGAGTAGGAATTTGGGTAGAAAATCGGGTTAAACCAATTGAAAGTGGAAAAAATATAGAAGAATTAGAAAAAGAAATTAAAGATATTTTAAAACAGACGGGAGCTGAAATCATTGTGTCGTATTTACCTGTTGGTTCAGAACAAGCTACCAAATTTTGGGCACAGATATGTCTTGATACAAATACTGCTTTTGTAAATTGCATGCCTGCATTTATCGCTTCCAATAAAGAATGGGCACAGAAGTTTACTGAGAAAAATATACCTGTAGTTGGAGATGACATAAAGGGTCAAGTCGGTGCTACAATTGTTCATAGAACACTTGCTAGATTATGTAATGATCGTGGTACAAAAATAGAAAAAACATATCAAATTAATGTTGGTGGTAACACTGATTTCCTCAACATGAAAGAACAAGAGAGATTAGTAAGCAAGAGAATATCAAAAACGGAAAGTGTGCAAAGTCAGTTAGATGTACCTTTAGATGATGATCAAATTTATGTAGGTCCTTCAGACTTCATTCCATTTTTAGCCAACACCAAACTCATGTTTATGAGAATAGAAGGCAGACAATGGGCAAACATTCCATACAATATGGAAGTAAGATTAGAGGTTGATGACAAGGCAAATTCTGCTGGAATAGTTATAGATGCGATTAGACTAGCAAAGATTGCTCTAGATAGGGGATTAGGCGGACCAATAATACCAGCAAGTGCATACCTAATGAAGCATCCTATAGAACAAATGAGCGACCCAGACGCTAGAACTGCATGTGAACGCTTCGTAGCTGGCGACGATTAAAAATTATTAATAAAAAATTCATATTTGTTGTTAGTATAGTCAACTAAACTTGTTAGTATTTGATAATTCATGGTCAGCGATCATATTAGATATTGGTTCACATTACAAAAGTAGATATCTTCGGATTCAAGTCATTCGGATTTAAAAACACCACAGTAAATTTTGAACCAGGCTTGGTTTCAATATCTGGACCAAATGGTTCTGGTAAAAGTAACATTTTGGACGCCATAATTTTTGCGATGGGTGAAAACAAGCCTAGTGTAATGCGTGCACCCAAACTTAGAGCTTTAATACATGATATAGAGGGAAATAGGCGTGGTCCAAAAATCACTCGTGTAAAGGTTCAATTTGATAACTCAGATAGAAAAATACCTGTTGATTCTGATATAGTGCATATAAGCCGTGAGATGAGTGAACATGGAGAAAGTGTATATCATCTTGATAACAAAAAGATCAATCGTAATCAAATACTTGATTTGCTAGATATGGCTGACGCTGGATTAAACCAATTAAATGCCGTTCAGCAGGGAACTGTTACACGTATATCGGAATTTTCAAATGAGGAAAAAAGAAAGACAATTGAAGATTTAGTGGGACTTTCATATTTTGATGAAAAAAAGGCCCAATCAGAGAAACAGCTCACTGATGCAGATCAGAAATTGGAAGTGGCAATGGCAAAGATGGGCGAGGTTAAAAAACATATAGATGAATTAGAAATTGAGAGAAATCTAAAACTACGGTATGAATTACTCGGAAGGGAATTAGATCGATACAGAGCATTAGACGCTGCATCAAAACTCAGAGTCATAAAGACTGATAAATCCTCAAAAGAGGAAACTTTCAACAATAACACTTCTGAACTGAAAAAATTAGGAGATGAGAGATCTATACTAAAAGTTGAAATTGACAAATTACGAAAAGAAAAATCAGAATTTTTAGAAGATTTCAATGCATATAATAAAGCTAAACAAGATATTGATACTAAATTAAGCTCTGCACAACGTGAGTTCGACGAGTCTGACAGCAAAATAAAAACTTCAAACAAACGTATTTCACAAATTGACAAACGTCAAACTGAGATTTCAGACGAGCTTGAATTAATGAGTAAGGATGAAGGTGTTGTCGATTCAAAGATTGATGCTATTAATAATTCCATCAAGAAAATAACTGAGGAAAAAAATAGCATACATAAAAAAATTGAGAACACTGACTCTGAATTAAGATTAACTTTAGATCGTCAATCGGAAATATCTGCAGAAAAAAATAAGTTTGATAGAAAAATCCAAGATTTGAAAGATCAACTGCATAATACAACATTAGAAAAATCAAATACCGTTACTAACAGTAATAACATACAAAATAAAATTGATAGCAACACCAAGAAATATAAGATTAGGATAGAGGAGTTGGCAAACCTTCAAAAATCCTCAGAACAATTATCCAAGGTAGTCTCTAACCGTCAATCATCATCATCACAAATAAAATTAAAAATTTCTAATCTTTCTGATCAAAGAATAAAAATTGAACGTGACATATCTGAATTAGAATCAATTTTAGAAAAATCATCCCTTGCAGCTAATCGTTATAATGAAAAGATCAAACTTGTAAAGGGAGTATTACATGAAGATTATACTATTTCCCAAATCAAACATTATTCAGAAAAATTAGGTATAGATGGGCTTGTTTACGAAAGACTTTCTTGGAGTAAGCAATATGAGCGCGCAGTATTGGCTGTTAGTTCTGATTGGGTTAAGGCTATAATTGTGCCAGATTTAGAGACATTAACTAGTCTTGCCCATGCAGTACGCTCAAAAAACCTTCCAAAATTAAAAATCATTCCACTTAACGCTATACCTGAATTAGATTTTAAACTACCAAAAACTCCAGGTGCAATAGGTATTCTTTCAGATTATGTTCAATGCGATGAGAAATACCGTCCAATTGCTAGATTTTTGTTCGGCAATGTTATTCTAACAAAAACGGGAAAAGACGCATACAAATTATCCAATGCAGGCTACAAAGCTGTTTCTATGGATGGTGAATTCTTTGAATCCAAAGTATCTGCTATGACTATTGATATTGATTCTAAAATATCTAAACTAACAAAAATTATCTCACAGAGTTCTACAGTTGAGGGTTTATTGGAGACAATTACACTACTAAGAAAGCATATACAAAAGAAAAAACAACATCTGAAAAAAATCGAGAATAAACATAGATATTTCATGGAGCAGCAAAAAACTTCAGATACAGAAGCTGGAACTACATCACATAGCAATAATAATTTAAAATCACGCATCAATAACACAATTAAATTAAACGAAGATTTTTCTAATAGAATTTTAGAATTGGAAAATCGAAAGAAACAACTTGCCCCAAGAATTATTCAATTAACATCAAGCATCGAATCTCTTAATCAGAGGATAAGATTGGTAAGACAAAATTATTCTGATGATAAGCAAAATACTGTTGCAGAAAAACTTCGTCTGTTAAATAAAGAAAAGGCTGAATATCAAACTGAGCAGACTAGAATAACGAATAAACTAACTGAGGAGAAAGCTAGTATATCTGTAATTGTGAGAGAAAAGAAATTAAAAAAGCAACAATTTGAGAATGAGCGATCTTCACTCTTGAATGAGAAAAATGAATTGAAAGAAGCAATCATAAAACTTGATGAAAAGATGAGGATCAGTGAAAGTGCACTTGTAGAGTTACGGGATGAAGAGCAAAAACTAATTTCAACCTCAGGATCATCTGCATCTAAACTATCTGTTTTTGATAATACAATTAATGACAAATTGAGAGGTGAGCATGATATTATAACTCAGATCAATAAACTTGAAAGAGAATCTGATACTCTCAAACGCGATCTCTCAGAAATCAAAGAAAAAGAATTATCACTAAACAAAATTTTACGTTCTTTTGAATTTGACGTACAGGTTGAAACCTTTGATGTGGATTCATTAATACAATCTTTAGAAAAAGAGCATGCTTCACTAGCCAACTCATTGAATGCCATAGCACCACAAAGATATGTTGAAGTATCGACTGGTTATCGTTCGATGTCAGGTAGGAAAAATGAACTTGAAGAAGAGCGTAATACAATTGTGTCCTTTATAGAATCCATTGAGAAGGATAAAAGACAGACATTCTTAGATGCTTTTGATACCGTCGATAAGGAAATCAGGAGTATTTTTACCAAAATGAACGGTGGTAACGCCTGGCTTGAATTAGAAAATGAAGACGATATATTCAATTCAGGAATATCTTATATGATCCAGTTTCAGAATAAGCCAAAAAGAGAATCCACTTCTATCAGTGGAGGAGAAAAAACTCTTGCTGCTGTAGTTTTTGTTTTAGGTCTCCAAAAATTAAAACCATCTCCTTTTTACTTATTTGATGAAATTGATGCTCACTTAGATGCACCAAACTCTGAAAGGCTTGCAAAAATTGTCGAAGAGAGATCAAATGGTAGTCAATTCATCATGGTTTCACTAAAAGATTCTGTTGTGCAAAAAGCAAAACTGATCTATGGTGTGTATCCAGAACGCGGTGTCTCTAAAGTTGTAACATATAAAGACAAAAGAATTCCTTCACTCTCAAAAATAGCAAACTAGTTTATATCAACAAAGCAGGCAAACCGTCTATCATTTTCTTTGAATAACGGTGGAATATCCTTGCATTTTTCAATTACATAAGGACATCTTGCGCGAAACCTGCAACCTGAATAAACATCCACATCAGTCGGTTCAGTAATTCTAATCTTTCTTTCTTTATGTAAGTTGTTTGGATCAGGTTCAGGTATTGCATCAATTAGTGCTTGAGTATATGGATGTCTTGGCTTTGTCAAAATTTCATTTATTGTTCCTTCCTCCATAATTTTACCAAGATATAAAACAATCATCTTCTGACCAAAATATTTTGCAGTTACTAAATCATGTGTTATGTAAATAAACGAAATAGAATTATTCTCCTGAATTTCTTTCATAAGTTCAAGTATTTCAGCGCGTATTGAAACGTCTAGCATTGAAACAGGTTCGTCTGCTATGATTACTTTTGGTCTTAATACAAGTGCCCTAGCTAAAATAACTCGTTGTCTTTGTCCACCTGATAACATATGCGGAAATTTGTATGCAATTTCTTCAGCGGGTTCAAGCTTTACTTCACGAATGGCATCTAGAACATTTTTTTTCCTCTCTGAATCATTTCCAATGTTATGAATTTCTAGCGGTTCAGAAATAATATCGATTACTTTCATTCTAGGATTAATTGAATCATAAGGATCTTGGTAGACCATCTGACAATTCATCCTAATTTTCTTTAAACTCACATCATCTGTAATTTCATTACCGTCAAAGATTATTTTACCAGAATCAGGTGTTATCGCTCCCAGTATCAATTTGGCTATGGTTGTTTTTCCAGAACCAGATTCACCAGCAATTACAAGCGTTTCATCCTCATGTAGAGTGAATGTAACATCCTCAACAGCCTTAACTGTTGATGTATTTGAGCCAAAAAAATTTTTTTTGGTGAATGTTTTTGATAAATTATCTATTCTCAAAATTTCATTCATAAATTATTCTGATTTATCTACTATATCAAGAATACAAACTCTAGGCATAAGGAAAAAGATTTAATCTGAACAATTTTTTGGCATTTTATGAGTTTAAAAAAAATTCAAAATAATATGGGATATCAAAAAGTTGTACTTGATCAAAGATTAAGATATTATGAACCAAATGAAGAACGGGCATGCAAAACATTCGCTGATGAAATATATGATAGTCTAAGACTAAAACAAAAATCAATTAATCCTAAATTTTTCTATGATGAAAAAGGCTCCTATCTTTTTGAAAAAATTTGTACGTTGCCGGAATATTATCTTACTAATGCCGAGATTAGCATACTAAATCAATTAGATAATAAAATCTCATCACATCTTAATGGAGATTTCAGACTAGTTGAATTGGGTAGTGGATCATCAATAAAAACTCGAATACTTATTCAAATCCTTGAAAGACTCCAAACACATGTTGAATATATTCCAATTGATATTTCTCGAATTCTTAAAACTAGTTCTAGGATATTGCAAAGTCATTTTAAAAGATTGCACATAACGGGAATAATTGATGAGTATGAAAGTGGTTTAAAATTTTTAAAACATTATGATACAAAAAAAAATTTAATTGTATTTTTAGGATCTAGTTTTGGTAATTTTAATTTAGAAGATGGTTCAAAATTCTTATCTCAAATAAACTCTATTATGAAAAAAGATGATCTGTTTTTGATCGGGTTAGATCTTGTTAAGGATAAAAAAATACTTGAATCTGCATATAATGATTCAGAAGGTATCACCGCACAATTCAATCTTAATATTTTATCACGAATCAATTCAGAACTTGGTGGTAATTTTGATCTCCAGAAATTTAGACATCATGCTGTATATAATGAATCTCAAAATAAAATTGAAATGTATTTACGCTCATTAGACGAACAGACTGTAGATATACCTCAAGCTAATCTAACGCTGAATTTTGAAAAAGATGAGCTTATACACACTGAAAATTCCCAGAAATTCACAATTTCAAATATTAGACAAATGTCAAAAAAAGCTGGATTTGAAATTAAAGATATCTGGTATGACGAAAAACAGTATTTTGCTACAGTATTACTCTCAAAGGATCACTAAATATTCTCTGCACATCTAAATCCAGAGAACATCCATCTTTCATCTAATCTGAAAAAATTTCTATAACTGCCACGTATTGATGATGATGGTGTACCGAAAGATCCACCCCTTAACACTTTTTGATTCGCAAACCATTTGTCATTATATTCAGAAAAACCTGTCTTAAATCCAGGGTAACCAGTGAATTCTGAGGATGTCCATTCCCAGACATCTCCAATCATTTGGTGACAACCATAATGGCTTTTACCATCAGGATATGAACCGATTTCTGTACAATTCCACAAATATGATTCCAACAAATTTGCATGGTTAGTATCTGGTGATTCATTACCCCATGGAAAGACAGACTTTGTTTGATTTTTTTCATTCCAACATGCAGCTTTTTCCCATTCTGCTTCTGTTGGAAGTCTTTTTCCAGCCCATTTGCAATACGCATTGGCTTCGTAAAAACTAACATGACAAACAGGTTCATTTGGATTGATCTTTCGTCTTCCCAAAAAATCACACGTCATCCATTGTCCGTCAACCTTTTCCCAATACATAGGGGCATTCCATTCCTCATTTTGTATTTTTTCCCAACCATCTGAAAGCCAATACTGAAAATCAGTATAACCTCCATCATTGATAAATTCCATATACTGTCTATTTGTTATCGGATAAACATCAATTTTGTAGTCATTAAGGTATACTTTATGTTCTGGTAATTCTATATCATAACAAAATTGATCACTAGAATATCCCAGTGGATATAAACCACCATCAATCTTGACTGAATTATATTCTTCTTGTAATGTACTAGGAAATGTATTGTGTGTTACTGGTCTATACTTATCCGCCAAAAGATGCTGTAAATCATACACTAAAAGTTCTTGATGTTGGCATTCATGATTTATTGCCATCAAATATAGCTGCTGTGTTTTTGCATCTAATACTTCCTTTTGCAAAATATTACTAACGCTATTGGTTATAATATGGAAGTATTCAAAAACTTGATCAACAGTAGGTCTTGTTGCCAATCCTCTCTTATCTTTATCACGGGGTTCTCCAAATTGATGATAATACGAATTTAGATATTCATTAAATTCTTGTGAATAGAATTCATAATTTTGGGATGTTTTACTCATAACAATTTCAAATAGCCAGCTAACATGACCTAAGTGCCACTTTGGTGGGCTCATAAAAGAAGCAGTCTGTACAACAAAATCATCTTTTTCCAGTGTTTGTACTAGATTTAATGTTCTAGTTCTAGTTTCATTAAATTGTTCTAGTAAATTTGATTCCTGCCTTGAAACGGTTGCCAAACTAACTATGTCTGATATAGGTTATATTATATTTTTATCTAGGCTCTATAGCAACTACATTTTTTTGTTTTATGACTCATACATCCAATAAGTTTATGATCCTGGCATCCACAAATAACACATTTTTTCTTTTTATTATTCATATTTCTATGGTTTACAATGAGATACTATAGTATAGAATTCACTCATAACACTTTCTAGTTCATCGTTAGTTTCTGCTTCCATAATTTTTAGTTTGAAATCTTGAGCCCATTTTGCTGTAAATGAATTAAGTGTAACACCACTAACAGTTTGTTCATTCAAACATTGATCAATCTTTTCAATATACTTGGATTTATCTACCGTCATTATACTGATCGAATCGGTGAATTCGCCTAATGGATTCATGCTAAAAAAATATGCAGATGCAGAAAATCCAACTACTATAATCACAATTACACCAACAGTGAATCTTACGTTTAATCCCATGAGATTATCACCTAGTATCCTTTAGCGAATAGTGCATTTGTAGTGCCTGAATTTTTACAATAAATACATGTTTCTGATTTTTGTGTGTTGTCAAATGGAATAACACGCAAATCTGCACCAGTTTCCTCTTTGATCTTATCTTCACATGTTTGATTACCACACCAGGAACAGTCAATCATTTTTCCATTCTTTAATTCTTCTTTGAATTGTTGGTATTCTGACACTCTAACAACTTTTTCATCAAGAATTTTTTTAGCGTTGACAAACATTTGTTGTTGTATATTTTCCAATTCTAAATTTAATGTTTCAGATACTTTATCCAAATTGATATCGTCTTTTGTTTGGTTATATCTTCTAGCCATTACTACTTGATTTTTTGCAATATCCTTTGGACCTATTTCAATTCTAATTGGTATACCTTTCATTTCCCAATCATTAAATTTGAATCCAGGTGTGAGGTTATCCCTATCATCTAATTCTACCCGTACGTTATTGCTAGACAAGGAATCTTTGATTTTGTTTGCTTCTAGTATCATTTTTTCTCTATCTTCTTTCGAGTAGTAAATTGGAATTATAACGACTTGTATAGGAGCTAATTTTGGAGGTAAGACCAGTCCCTTATCATCACTATGCGTCATTATCATTCCACCAATTAATCTCCATGATACTCCCCATGATGCTTGCCATGCATATGTGTCAACATTATTTACATCCAGGTATTTTACTTCGAAAGGTTTAGAGAAGTTTTGGCCTAAGAAATGGGATGTGCCCATTTGAAGTGCCTTACCATCTGGCATTAATGATTCAAGTGTGGTTGTATAAATCGCACCAACAAACTTATCTTTTTCACTTTTTTTCCCAGTGATAACAGGGATAGCCAATTCTTCTTCAATAGTTTTTTTGTATATGTTTAAAATCTCCATTACTTCTTTTTCAGCTTCGATTTGTGTAGCATGAACAGTGTGTCCTTCTTGCCATAGAAATTCTGATGTTCTGAGAAATGGTTTTGTACCAGTAATCTCTGCTCTCAAAGCTGAGTTCCAAAAATTAATTTTTAATGGCAAATCTCTCCAACTTTTAATCCATTTTGAATAAAGTGAATATGCAAGAGTTTCAGATGTAGGTCTTAGTGCTAACCTATCGCCTATTTCTGAATCACCAGAATGTGTAACCCAAAAAACTTCAGGATTAAAACCTTCAAAATGTTTTTTTTCTTTACCAAGTAATGATTCAGGTATCAAAACAGGTAAAAATCCATTTCTATGACCAGTTTCTTTGAGTTTTTTGTCTAATGATTCTTTGATAGATTCCCAGATAGAGTAACCGTCAGGTCTGAGAACAATTAATCCTTTAACAGGTGCATAGTCTGCAAGTTCTGCCTTGATTATCACCTGAGTATACCATTCACTAAAATCATCATCTTTGGATGCAGTGATACCAACTTCTTTGTTCAACTGTACATTTCAATCATAATCTACATAATGAGTTTTTCTTAGCCAACAATTCTTATTATTGGAAAAAAATCTAAGATAGCATGGGAAAAAGTCCAAACTGGATAAAAATTGCAGAGAAAATTCTAGCATTTGATAAAAAAATGAGGTTTGTTGCTATAATTGATCTAAAAGGTAGCATCACGGAGGGAATAATGAAAGAGGGAAAAACCTCATTGGAATCACAAAGACAGCAAGAGCATTTTTGTGCGCAAGTTGCACTTAGAAGAAAAATGCGTAAAGAGTTTGATAAAAGCCTAGGTGCAGTAAATTATGTTCATATTGAAAGAAAAAATGTGACACAGATTGTTGTTTATACACGGTTCAAGACAATATTTGTTACTGTTGAGCCAAATCTTCCAATACCTCGAAAATTACAAATCATTAAAAAAATAAAACATCTGGTAGCAAAATTATAACAATAGAATTTTTACTATAGTTTATCTCCCTTACAAAGAACTTTTCCTGTGACTCTACTTTGAAAGTTCTTACAAATAAAACATGGTATAAACTGAATTGTTTCCTTTAAAACTGGACAATCCACATATTCTTGCTTCATTCGTTTTAACATTTTTGGGCTAACCCCATTAATCTTTAGTTTCCCTTTTTCATCCATCATTCCTGATTCTTTTAGTTCTTCTTTTACTTCTTTTGGAAGTAATTGTCTTTTCTCGCTAGTTTTTATTTCAACTTCATATTTGAAATCAAGTTCGTTTGACATATCTTCTGCTTTGTGACGTTCAATTTAATATTACTCATTTGGATTAAATCTTAATAGATCTAATTAACATTTGATCTCATAATTAGATCGGCTAATGCTGATTAAGCTTAATATTGAAAAGGATTAGCCCGAAATATGGAACACAGTGTTAGTAATTTTTGATGTGGAGGGAGTACTTTATGATGCTGAATATTTGCCACTTTTAGCTGAAAAAATGAATAAGGAAAAAGAAGTATGGGAAATTACCAAAAAAGGCATACAAGGAGAGATAGATTGGGAAGAAGGATTAAGAAAACGTGTGGAACTTCTTAACGGTCTGGATTATCAAACATGTAAGGATGTAGCCGATTCTATGCCAATAATGACTGGTGCCAGGGAACTATGTAACACATTAAAGAAAGCGGGTTGGAAATTAATGGCAGTTTCTGGCGGATTCACAATTATAACTGATAGACTGAAAAACGAATTGGGCCTAGATCATATATTTACAAATGAACTTGTCTTCAATAATGAGAAATTAGATGGTGTAGTTGTAAATGTTAATGCAGATAAAGCCAAACCTGCTATATCAAAAATCACAGAATGGGATGAAAAAAAAGAGAATATCACCGTGGTAGTTGATGGTGCAAATGATGTGAAACTATTTGATATTTCTGATCTTGGAATTGCTTTTAGAGCTCAAGATTTGGTAAAAGATTTAGCAACAGTCACACTTGATGATAAGGATCTCAGTAAGATAATTCCTATAATAAACAATCATTATAATCTGACATTAAGCCTGTAGATACAAATTAAAGCAATCTTAATCTTTTTTACAAATACCTACCAATAATATACAATGTCAATCCAGATTATTCCCGTTAAAATACAAAAAGATATAGCATCTGATGACAATCTTGTGGATTTGGTTTCAGAATCAACCGAAATTCAGAATGATGATATACTAGTTTTTTCTCAAAAAATAATTTCCAAAAATGAAGGTCGCATTATGAGTTTGTCATCTGTTCATCCTTCACTTCTTGCCAATGGAATATCTAGCTCATATAATAAAGATCCAAGATTGGTAGAATTGATACTTTCAGAAAGTAAAAGAATAGTAAGAATGGAAAATGGAATAATCATAGTTGAAACAAACCATGGGTTTGTTTGTGCAAATGCTGGGATTGATGAAAGTAATGTTAAGGATGGTTATGCTACATTGTTACCTGAAGATCCTGATAGATCAGCTAACGTGTTGAAGGAAAAAATTAAACAAAATACTGGGAAAAATGTTGCTGTGATAATTTCTGATACATTTGGAAGACCATTTAGGTTGGGTCAAACTGATGTTGCAATTGGTATTGCCGGAATTGAACCAATATTAGATTATAGTGGTAAACCTGATACATTTGCAAAGATCATGGAAGTCACTGCAATAGCAATTGTTGATGAAATCTGTTCAGCAACGGAACTTGTTATGGGTAAAATTGAAAAATGTCCAGTTGCAATAGTGAGAAATTACAAATTTAATTTCTCTGACACTAAAATTCAGAATTTATTACGTCCAAAACATGAGGATCTGTTTAGGTAATTCTAAATAATTACTCATCATAAAATATTTGTTAGTATGAAATCATTAAAAACCGAACTTCATTGTCACAACATTTTTTCCAATGGGCATGTAGGCATTTTAGAGCCAATTCATGACTGTAATGTCACAATTTCACAGCAACTAGAGCAAGCACATCTAGAAGGACTTGATGTACTTTTTGTTACTAACCATAATACGATCGATGGATACGAACAGATGCTTGAATATAAAAAAAATTATAGGAAATTTGATAGTTTAAGCATATACCCAGCAGAAGAAGTCACAACTGATAATGAATCACATGTATTGGTATATGGAATTGATCATGCCATCAAACCTGGACTTTCATTGTATGAAATATTAGATGAAGCAAAAAAACAGAATGCCGTTACCATTGCACCTCATCCATTCAGCCTAATGGATGCGCTACGTGAGGATTCCATCCACTGTGATCTATTTGAAGTATTCAATAGTTCAAATGTTGATATATACTCGAATATCAAAGCAAAAAAATTTTCAGAAGAGAAAAATTTACGTGTAGTTGCAGGAAGTGACTCTCATGTGAAATCCACGATTGGTAGATGTACCAATTTAATTCACTCTGAAAATAAATTAGATGACATAATTCATGCAATGAGACATAATCAAATAAAAATTAATGCAACTAGATATGTACAACCTAGCGAAGTACTCGAACACATCAGATACAAGATTGAAAATTCAAAAAATTACATTGATTTACATGTTTCAGAATTTTATCCACGATCAGCATGGGCATTTTCATTATTGTATAAATTATACATGCTTAGTCCTGAGGGTATATTTTGCCATATGTTATATCGAATATCAATAAGTATGCTTAAACGAATCTCTAGGAAAATAAATTTTGAAGGCTATAACCCTTCTATTTTT
>CAZCFF010000013.1:0-21270 GCA_964497885.1 uncultured Candidatus Nitrosopelagicus sp. | reverse complement strand
ATTCAACTGCTTCTTGAAGCTCTTGCTTGATCTCTTTAAGACCACCAACTTCAGACCACTTTACATCTGGATTTTCTATAAAGACTTCTCTCATTCCAGATGGTGTAACTTCAATCAATGCTTTTTTGTAATCGTCATTATTTACAATTAATTTGTCAAGTGTTTCAGGAGGAATTTTTTCATCATCCAAGTTGATCTCAGGTAATAATCTACGTAAACATTTCATGGCTGCTTCTTTACATAGATATTCCAAATCAGCACCAACATATCCATGACTAATACCAGCTACTTGCTTGATATCAACATCATCAGCTAATGGCATATTACGTGTATGAATATTGAGAATGTCAGCTCTTCCCTTCTTATCAGGAACTTTGATTTCGATTTCTCTATCAAATCTACCAGGTCTTCTTAATGCAGGATCAATTGCATTAGGTCTGTTTGTTGCAGAAATTACTATTACTTTACCTCTCGCTTCTAGTCCATCCATAAGTGAGAGCATTTGTGATACAACTCTTCGTTCTACTTCACCTGTCACTTCTTCTCGTTTAGGTGCTATCGAATCAATTTCATCAACAAAAACAATTGATGGTGCTTTTTCTCTTGCTTCTTTGAATATCTCTCGTAACCTAGCTTCACTTTCACCATAGAATTTACTCATAATTTCAGGACCAGAAATACTAATGAAGTGTGCATTACTTTCATTTGCAACTGCCTTTGCTAACAATGTCTTTCCAGTACCTGGAGGCCCATAAAGTAACACACCTTTTGGAGCTTCTATTCCAAGTTTTTCAAATATTTCTGGATGACGTAACGGAAGTTCAATCATCTCTCTTACTTTTTTAATTTCATCAGTTAAACCACCAATATCTTCATAGGAAACCTGTGGAACGCCTCTTAATGTATCACCTTTTTCTGCTATATGGAAAACCGTTTTTTGAGTTACAAGTACCGCATCAGTATTTGGTGTTACTCCAATGACTTGAAATGTTAGACGACCACCAAAATATGGTACCATCACATTATCACCTTTAATCAAAGGTACACTTTCTAAAGCATCTGCAAGATATCTTTCATCAATTGGTGGTATAGCTTCTAGTGGAGCAACAACAATTTTTTCTGCAGCTACCGCTTTGATCTTTGTTACTGTAATAGCATCACCAATAGCAATTCCAGAATTGTTTCGCCCAAGACCATCTATTCTGATAATACCCTTTCCTTCATCTGATGGATAAAGCGGCAAACATTTTGCAACGGTTCTTCTTTTACCTTTAATCTCAATAACATCTCCAGTTGACGCGCTTAAGTTATCCATAGAATCGTAATCGATTCTTGCTACACCACGTCCAACATCACGTGTATATGCCTCTAAAACTTTGAGACTTAGATTATTTTCACTCATGCTTCATTACCTTAATTGTATTTTTTATATCTTTGTCGTCATATTCATACATTCGCCTTTCTTAATCAAAAGCTTAAAATCAGTTAGCCGCAGCAAAAATCTTACCTTGGGAAAAAGACCTCTTGTTAGAAGACGTGGCCGTGGAGGGATGCAATTTAGGGCATCCACTACTGGAAAGATCGCGCCTGCAAAATACCCTAGTTTTCAGCTTACTGAGGACCATGAAGGCACAATAATTGATCTTGTTCATGAAAGTGGTCGTGATGTACCATTAGCAAAAGTTAGATTTAGTGATGGTTCTATTTCATTTCTTCCAGCAGTAATTGGTTCAAAAGTTGGTTCAAAAATACAATTTGGACTAAAAGCAAAAATAACAAGTGGTAATGTAACAAGTGTTCAAAACATTCCTGATGGAACTATAGTATGCAATGTGGAAAAACAGTTTGGTGATGGCGGTGCTTTTATTAAATCAGCTGGTACAGACGCAACAGTTTTCTCACACGAAGATGATGGAGTCAAATTAAAACTTCCCTCTGGTAAATTTACTAAAGTTCATCCAAAAAACAGAGCAATGATTGGTACACTTGCTGGCGGTGGTGTTGGAGACAGACCATTTATGCGTGCAGGTGTAAAATGGAGAAGATTTAGATCAAAGGGACATAAGTATCCAATTGTTAGAGGAGTTGCTCAGGCAGCATATGTTCATCCTCATGGTGGTGGAAGACATCAGCATGTTGGTCAGAGTTCAACCGTTTCACGTGATGCACCACCAGGAGCAAAGGTAGGAAGTATTGCTGCCAGAAAAACTGGAAGGGCAAGAATTAAAGAAAGGAAATAGTTTTCTACCTAAAACTGATTAACAACTTTCTTCGTAATTATATATGGACAAACGCAGAGTACGTATTCTAGTAAGTGGTAAGGTACAGGGAGTTTTCTTTAGACAAGCATTAAAAGTAATGGCTACAAAAAATAATGTACTCGGTTGGGTTAGAAATTTAGAAGATAAACGTGTAGAAGCATTACTTGAAGGTAACACTGAAAACATAAACTCAATTGTAGAATGGGCTCGTATAGGTCCTGCACATTCACGTGTAGACAATATTGAAATAAATGACGAGCAATTCAAAAATGAATTTTCAGTTTTTGAAGTTTTGTATTAAGAGTTTTTGTTCATATGAATAATGGTAGTAGCTCTGCTGATTCCAGACTAGGTCAATAACCCCATTTCAAGGCGTACAAGATCCGCCACGTTGACGAGGAAGCGTGAATGTTCCATCTTAGGATTGCTCCCTCCCGGACCTCATCCCTTTCGATGGTTCGGTCTTAGAAGTTATCCCTTCGGATAATTCTTGTCCTACAACCACCCGCCTCGGCGTGATTTCATTTCCGCACACCAAGCGGGAACTACCAGCCTAGAGATTTACTCAGCAGTTACTGATTTCTGCATATAGCCGGTTTCAGAACAGGGCACGGCTAGCACCCTAATCTTACCTACTACCGTTCATAATACAAACTAGTGTTATATTTGAATTAAGATCATTTACCTTTCAAATCAGTTATCATATTACACACAGAACAAATTTTACCAGTACATTCATTTCCACAAATTTGGCAAATCCGTTTTTCTTTATGTATAGATTGATTTGCAAATTGTGAAAGTTTTAAAATTGTATTGTACATATTATTTTTAATTCCACTATGATTTGATTCTAATGAATTTAGAAATTCACGGATTTCAGTTCTAATACCTTCATCCATATGAGGACATGGTTCTGTTTGGAAAGGGAGATCGTTCGTAAATGCATAAAAAACAATCTCAGATTCATAGATCTCAGATAATGGCTTTATTTTTCTCAGTTTTTCAGAAGATATATCTGGATTCATCCAGCCAATTTTACCAGTATCACCTGATGTGGTATTAATAAGAAATGTTTGTAGTACATCATCCAAATTATGACCGGTTGCAATTACATTTGCATTAATGGTCTTAGCAGCATGATCGAAAGCTCTTCTTCTAAATATTCCACAAATCGAGCATGAAGAATTATTATCTTTTCTTAAATCTAATGATTCCTCTAAGGTCAGATCAAACAGCTTTTTGTATGAAAAAATCTTGTATTCTATTTTTAATTCTGCACAAAAGTTTTCTACAATCTTTAATGCTTCATCTCTATAACCTGGAATTCCTTCATCAATACTTACTGCAAATATTTTGAAATTATGTGTTTTTGACATTTTATTTAAAATATCTAATAACACAAGAGAATCTTTTCCTCCTGATACACAAACACAAACAAGATCATTATTTTTGATCATCTTAAATTTTGAAATTGTTTTTGCAGCCTTTCGCAATATGGAATCAGAAAAGCAGTCAGAACAAAGATTTTCACCAGAATACTTTCTTGAGTATACCGCTTGATTTTGGCATTTATTACAAATCATGTATTTGTATTATTTTTCAATAATTTAGGTGTTAATAATTCGGAATCAATTTTATCTGAAAGATTAATATGAATTCATACCAAAGAGTAATTAAGAAAAAGTTTCAGGTCATATCATGACTTATGTACAAAGTTCACCTGGTTTTCTCAATTCAAAGACCACACGTTATATTCTTATTATTGCAATACTTGCAATCGCTTTTTCTGTATCTTTTATGATTAGATCACAAGGTGCTCAAGTTGGATTTGAATTAGCAGAATTTGATCCATTTTTTAATTATAGGGCAACTGATTTTATTATACAGAATGGAATTCCTGCCTATTTTGAATGGTGGGATGATAAAAGCTGGTTCTTAAATATTGAACCCAAAATACCAGGCACTCCTCCTTTAACAACTTGTACACCCACATTAGATGATTTCACAGATATACCTGTTGATATTTCATGTAACTCACCAGCAAATGTACTTGATAACGAAGAAATCTTTAGGGGTAGAAATGTATCCGGAACATCACAAGTTGTATTACATATCACTGCCGCAACACTTTACCAGATTTTTGGTGCAGGTACTTCTTTGTATGAATTCACAATACTATTTCCTGTTGTAATTGGTTCATTAACAACAGTAGTTATTTTTGCGGTGGTCAGAACAATTGGCGGATCAACTGCTGGTCTTATTGCAGCGCTTTTATTTTCAGTTTCTGTGCCTATCATAATCAGAGGATTTTTGGGCTGGTTTAAATCTGAACCACTCGGCATATTCCTGGGACTTATCGCTGTATATCTTTGTCTCAGTGGAATAAAATCAGGTTACAATAAATTATCTTTTTTGAGAATTGCCGGTGCTGGAGTTTTTGTGGCTTTATCCTTGGAATCATGGGGAGGTAGCCAATTTTTTATTCTTATTCTTGGATTATTTTTCTTAGCATTACCATTTTTCAAAAGAGATAAAAAATTTATCACTTATGCAGCATTAATTTTTGTTTTTACTATATTTGCTGTATTATTATCACTCGATCCTGTAGAAGCATTTAACACTCATATTTTGGCAATTCTAGGACCGGATACACCTGGCCTTGGAATGGATAGATTAGGTATGCTGGGAGTTTTTCTATTTGGTATGTTGGCATTTGTTTCTATTTGTGCATTGATACAAAAAATAAAACAAGATTTCAAGATTAGTTATGGTTTATCTGTTTTAGGTGGTTTTATTGTTCTAGGATTTACAACACTGTTGGTTCTTGGTAAACCAATTAGCTTCCGTTACGCTACTGCTGCAAATCCATTTCTGCAAACAACTAATCCTCTTACAGATTCAATTCAAGAACATGCTTTTTCATCTTTAGACATATCATTTTTTTATTATTCAATCATGATGGTATTTGCCGGAATAGGAATCTGGCTAATTTTTCAAGACAGAATCAGGAAATCTGTTAATATAAGAAATGAAATGGCTGTATTTGCATTAATAACAGGAATAACTGGTCTTTATTTCAGTTCTTCATTTGTTAGATTAGAATTATTTGCGGCTATTTCTGTGATAATACTTTCATCAATTGGAACATCAATTCTCATCAGGAAACTATTTACCGAAAAAAGTACTGTTGGATCTGTATCAAAAATTTCTTTCATATCATGTATTGTAATACTTTTAGTTATACCCGTAGGCTTGCCAATGAATCAGAATTGGGTAAGCGGTTCAAGTATAGGACCTGCAATTCTTTATGGTGGGAGTTATCTTATGGCACCTACAAATGATTGGCCTGATGCGATGCTATGGTTGAAGACCAATACTCCAGAAGATGCAAAAATTCTCTCATGGTGGGACTATGGATATTGGATAGAAACACTTGGTGATAGAACTACATATGCGGATAATGCTACATTAGACACACAGATCATCAAAAAAACTGCACAACTTTTTTACACTCCCACAGATGATGCATGGGAAGAATTAATCGCAATTGATGCTGATTATGTTTTAATCTGGATTACTGCTGACAAAGTGTTGAGTAGTCATCAAACTCCTCTATATTTATTGGGTATAGGTGGAGGTGATGAAAGTAAAAGATTTTGGTTTGCACAGGTTGCAAGTATGCCTATGGAGAAATACTTTTTTGATGATTTGATAAGTGGACCTAACGCTTTTTGGCATGACACATTATTGGGAGAGATGATTCCATTTTCTCCAGTACTTTATGTTGATGTAGAAAATGAGAAGGAATATAATCAATATCAACCGAATACTATAGGAGTCTATGCAAAAGATCATAAACTTCCTATTAATCCAATAGATGCAATGGACGCTCCACTACAGTTGGTATACACTTCACCATCATTTGATAGACCTGATGATGGTGAAATGAGTATGGTGTTGATTTACAAAGTAAACAAGGATTATGAATCTACGTTTAATTATGATATATTAAATTGATTAAAAATTATTTGTATATTTTATGAGATATAATTTTTCAGTTTAATTACATTGTTGCTTGTTGTGCATCATGAAACATTTGGCTCTTGGCACAACCTGCTGCGAGCTCATCGCCAGCACCCCTTCTCATAAGACCTCTGTAAAGACCATCTTCAAGTTTTTCACCTTGTTGTTCTTCCCATTCTTCTACTGTGATGGAGTATTTCTTTTGAATTCTGTCACGGTACCATTCTGGAATTACATTAAATGCACAGAATGGAATAACTCTAAGATCCGGTGTCGTATAATGTATATCACATCTTTGCAGTCTTTCCAAATCTTCATTATATTTGTCCTGGAAGTGCATCATACCCAAGAATAATCCTTTTACATGAAAACCTCCAACTGCATCAAACGACCTTTTCATTAGAATAGTACTAAACATTTTAGCCAAATCTAGACCAGCAGGCTGCTTGTCCTTATCAATGAAACTCTTTAGTTTTCTTACCACTTCAAGCATTGTAAAGTATTTGTTAGCACCAGAACGAATTTGTTCTGATTTATCTTCAAACAATTCGAGCATTCCTTGTAGGTCACAAAATCGTGTCATTGGAACAAATTTCTTTGTATCTGCATCTTCAAAGATGTATGTACCTGCACCGCATGCAAAATGAATTGATAGTTCATACTTTGGTTTACTTGAAAATGCCTCAATCACATTTGTAAGTGGCATACAACTAGGTACAGGATACCAATCATCAACAGTTACCTGACCATCTGTTTGTTCTTCTATTCTCTGTATACAATCAGGTACAGTGATTCGGTACTTCTCTCTTTCTTGTTTTCCCATTCTTCCAGTAAGTGATACTGGTTGGAAGTTTACAGCATGTACAACATCCATGTTCTTTTGTCCATATCTAATAATACCTCCAAGTTCATGATCATTAATTGATTTGATTACAGTTGGAACAAAGACTACAGTTGTTCCAGTTTTTCTACACGTATCCAAAGCATGTGGAATTTCCCAGTGATTTTTAGGATTAGTCCTTGCTGTTACACCATCAAAACTAAGATAAAGATTATTACATCCTGCCATTCTTACATCTCTACCAGCTTCTGGATCCATTGCATGTCTAATACCGTTTGTATTCATTTGTATATGATCAATATGTTCTTCTTTCATTATTTTGATCAAGTCAGTAATGTCTTCTCTTAACATTGGTTCACCACCAGTAATCTGCATAGAGTTTCCGGGAATTGGTTTTTCTGCTCTAAGTGTTTTCATCATTGCACGGACTTGATCTTGTGTTGGTTCATACATGTAAGCACCTTCCAGACCCTTCTTTACATAAAAGAAACAGTACCAACATGTAAGATCACATCTATTTGTAACTATAACATTTGCAAGTCCACTATGTGATAGATGGTTAGTACAAAGTCCACAATTGTTTGGACATGAACATTTGTCCTGCATTACTACATTTGGTGCATGAGCTCCTTTTCCATCAACCCAATACGTACTAAATTTCTTGTACATATCATATGAACCAAAGTAGAGTTCTTCACATTCTCCATGTGTAGGACAAATTTTTGACATGAACACTTGGTCATTTCTTTCAAAGACTTCAGCATCAAGAATCATGTTACAATCAGGACAAATACTTTGAGTGAAACGTATAGTTGATTTTTTACCCAAAGATTTCGTTGATTGATTAGAAATCTGAATCAGTGCCATTATTACTCAATTTTCTAAAAATTTACTATATAATGGCTTTCCCACTCTACACCGTTGGAATAGGAGAGTAATTTATACTATGTATTAATAATATACCCGATCGAGAGAGATGAACGTTTCTGAACAAACACGAAAATCTTTAGAAAAAATTGGCCTAACTGGATACGAAATTAAGACTTTTTCCACATTATTGAATACAGGAGAAATAACTGCATCTGATTTGAGTCAAAAATGTGGAGTTCCATACTCGAAAATTTATGAAGTATTGGGTGGTTTAGAAGAAAAAGGTTGGATAGGTTCTGATAATTCAAGACCCACAAAATATTTTGCTAAATCTCCTAATTCTGCGTTACAAACAACAAAACAAAGATTTGAGGAAGAGTTTGCTAAAAATCAGAAAGTTATCCTAAACGATCTCAATCCAATATACAAAAAAAGTGGAACGGCAGAACGACCTGACATCTGGGTTCTAACTGGTACTATGAATATCGCAACTAGGATTCTTGAGATGATTGACACATGTAGAGAGGAAGTATTAATTGCTATTCCAAAAGCTGGAGAAGAATTGGTAAAACAAGCACTACCAAAATTAAGACATTTACACGACAAAGGAGTTAAAGCAACAATTCTTACTTCTGATAAATTTGATAAGGATGTTATCAAAGGATTATCAAAACTTGCTACAATAAAGATAAAAAAAGGTCTTTTTGGAGGTGGTATAATTTCAGATAAACATAATGTTGTAATATTACTTGGTCCAGAAATCAGTCACTCAAATGCCTCTGAAATTATTGCAATATGTACTGATCATGCAGAATTATCTGGATTTGCAAAAGAATACTTTGAATACTTGTTAAAAGATACAGAGGATGGGAAGTAATGAATCAATCTGATGAGGAAATTCTATTTATTGGTACTGCAGAGGCAGAACATGTTGAAATGTATCTCAAAGCAATTTGGCATATTAAAGAAAGGAATGAGCCTGTAAAAATTAGTACAATTGCAAAAATGCTTCATGTTAGACAACCTAGTGTAGTTCAAATGTTGAAAAAACTGAATATAAAAGATCTAGTTGAGTATAACAAAGCTGGAGTTTCTCTTACTGAGAATGGTGAAAGAATTGGTGCAAGTATGATGAGAAATAGCAGATTGCTTGAAGTTTTGATGGATAGTGCACTAAAGGTTGAGATTGATGAAGAAATGGTTTGTGGAATTGAGCATCATATGAACAAACAGTTTACAGATGCATTATGTACTATGCTAAACCATCCACGAAAATGTCCACACTCTCATGACATCCCTATGGGAGAGTGCTGTGGGAATAATGACTCTAACTAGAGATAATTCATATAATTATAATAATATGAAAATATAGGGCTATACAGGTAATGAAATAATGACATGTTTTTGTGGATGTGAAGAATTTGAAAAAAATCCAAATGGTCAATTCGTTGGATGTGTAAAATGTGGTCATGGTTTACAAAATCATGATACTAAATACAGGGAATCTGCAAGAGCGAATGAGGAACAATCACAAAAACGTGATACTGATTTTGGTTAATTCTTGTGATTATAGAAAAACAATAAACGCAGGCTCAGAACTCAAGATCTTTATCACCAAATCAAAGGGATATGTTCATCAATGCCTGCAAAAAGAGTTGTTATAGATACTAAATGAGTTTTTCAATAAACTTGATAAATAGCAAGAGGCATGAAAAATAAATGGTAACTATAGATACTCCTGCTTCTTTGGAAAATTTTCGGAAATTTATCATAGCAAGTACATGTTCATCATTTGCTCCACAAAGTTACATAGAAGATTCTGAAGTTTTTGCTGAACGTGAACAAAATCTTGGTTCTATATACGTTGAGGCAGCAGATAAAGTTACTTTAAAAAAAATTCGGGATATTACATTTGTAAATGCAAGAGATGTTTTAGGAATAATATATAATTCAAAGACTGGAAATACTAGTCTAAAATGGCGTCAGCATAGCAGAAATAACGGAAGGGTTGTAGGTGAAGCATCATCAAACTCTATTGTTAATCTGTCATCTTGTGGTGTAATTACTCTAGATTGGGTAGAAAACTATGTCAAGAATAACAAAAAGGATTAACATTTTTGTTTTTCATTAAAAAGATAAAATGCTAACCAAAACTATTGATGAAAACTCAATATCATGTATACCGGAAGATTCCGATGATCTAGTCTCTCTTCGCAGAATTATTAAAAAAGGAGACAGAATTGTTGGCGAAACTGTTCGTGTTATAAAACAAGAAAAAGATTTTGCAAGACCAGACAAGGGAGAACGAGTTAAAATTAGATTAGTGCTTGAAGTTGAAAAAATATCATTAGATAATGTACTAGATCGAATTCGAGTTGGTGGAATAATCAAGGAATCTAATAATGAATCAGTTCCTCACGGATCACATCATTCATTTATCATCAAAATTGATCAATCATTTAACTTAATCAAAAAGAAATGGAATAGTATAGAAAAAAAACTGATAAGAAACAGAGATCAACAATCAACCTACATCTTAATTGCAATAGATACTGGTGATTGTGGTATCGGAAAATTAAGAGGAACACATTTGCATTTACTACCAAACATCTATTCAGGATCAGGTGGAAAACGATACAAAACCACATTTAAAATTGAAGATTTCTTTAATGAAATTTCAAAAGCAATACTTTCTATAATAAAAAATGATGATCAGATTATAATATTTGGGCCTGGTGAAACAAGAAAGAAATTTTCAAACTTTTTACATAATATACAAACTGGAAAAAAACATCAGATCAAAATAATTGATGGTATTGATTCTGGGGGTGAGGATGGAATTCATTTATTTACTAAATCAAAATCAATGAAGGAGATTATCTCTACTAGTAAACTTGCAAAAGTACATGATATAATAGATCAAATTATGTTCCTTGCAAACAAAAAAAGTAGAAAGTTTACCATGGGTTTAGAAGAAACCATGAAAGCAAATGAATACGGTGCGATAGACTCCCTTGTTTTTTCTGAGGGAGTGATTCAAAATTATGAGGAGCAGAAAATTATTGATTTTTTGAATGATGTAGAATCAAAAGGCACCAAAGTCTATAGTGTAGATGCAACCACGGATGTTGGTCTACGAGTAACTGGACTTGGTGGAATTATCTCTCTTCTAAGATTTGCAGTAGAAGGTTAATTTGTTGAATCTATAAGCCAGTTGAGATACGGTTTATTCATAGAACTGACATTAATTTTTGCAATTTCTGGAACATCATACGGATGAAGTCTTTTTAGTTCTTTTTTTAGATTCGATTCATTTTTTTTAGTAGTCTTGAATAGGGCAAGATATTCTGGCTGATTTTCGATTTTTCCTTTCCATGCATAAACAGATGAAATCTTTACTATATTCACACATGCTGCAAGGTTTTTCCTTACTATTTGATTGGAGATCTTTGTTATCGATTGTTTACTAGGAAAAGTCGATACTATGATTATAGGTTGCATAGTAACCGATAAATTTACGTGAATAAAAAAAGTACCAATCGATTTGGAACTTGATTTTTTAACTCAAAATGCAATAATCTACGTTTTGATAGCATGGGTTGTTATCTTAATCATAGCCAAATCTCTAAAACTGGAAAATCACGGTTTTCAAATAAAGGCTTATAGTTTAACCTACAAAAACACCCAAGTCCAATCGGCATTGACAAAAATGCTAACTAGAACCAAACGTGGAATTCGAGTTTTTGCAGATGTTAGCGTTGTTGCAGGATTTTTAATGATGGGTTTTGCATTCTGGTTTTTATTATCAAACATCTCAAACTTTTTTGTAGAACCAACTGAATTTGCTGAATTGACAGTATTGATACCAGGTGTTACCCTAACTTCTGCTTCTGCGATATTTTATTTTTTATTATCAATCCCAATTGTTTTGGTTGTTCATGAAGGTGCTCATGGTATCGTAGCGACACTTGAAAAAATAAAAATCAAGACAGGAGGATTTGCTATATTTATTGCAATGTTTGCAGGGTTTGTAGAACCTGATGAAGAGGATTTTGATAAAGCAAAAAAAATATCGCGGTTAAGAGTTATAGGTGCTGGAGCGACTGCAAATGTAATCTTTGCATTTGCTTTAGGATTATTACTGCTAACTAATCCATTTTTTGCGCTAATCCTACCTGAGCCTATGTTAGGATGGTTTTATGAAGCACCTGATGGAGTTCTAATACTTTCAATCATCCCAGATAGTGGTGCTGAAAAAGCTGGTTTACAAAAAAATGATCTTATAACAGGAATAAATGGTGTTGTAATAGTAGCACCGCCGGATTTTCACAAAGTTGATCTAAATCCTGGAGATACTGCAATTGTTACAATTTTAAGGGATGGAACTTCGCTGCAAGTACCTGTTGAGATTATGCCTTCTCCAGACGATCCAGAAAAAGGATTAGTTGGTATTATGAGGGAAAATGCATTATCCTACAAACCTGTCTACAACATAATAGAATGGGATCCTCAAGTGTCGATGTTTCTTCTTTGGTTATGGATGATTTCATTTTTTATTGGAATAATCAATATGCTTCCTCTCCCTATACTGGACGGAGGTAAATTTATTCAAACTATAATTGATAAGAAAGTTTCAGAGAAAAAAGTTAATGGAATAATGTGGGCTGTTTATGCTTGTACTTTCATTATATTTGCTCTCAACATAGGATTATCTTATATGAAATCAGGCTGGTTTACAATCTGATATAATATATCATCGAAATTAATCCAAGTGCTTAAAACCTAATCGGCTAATAAAATTCTAAATGAAATTTTTATTTATATCCCCACGTTTTTCTGGGGGAATTGGTGGTCATGCGGCTATGCTTGCTGAAAAGTTATCACAAAATGGTCATCAAGTAAAAAAACTAGAAACAACTCACCTACCTATAAAAAATCTCAAAAATCCTAGTTTTGCAGTTCTAAGTAGTTTGAAGAGTTTGGTTGATAGAGATTCTTATGATATTGTACACGGATTTAATATTCCATCTGCTTATGCAATGAAATACGCCAAAGGAACAAAAAAAGTTCTCTCAGTTCATGGTGTATTTAGCGAACAAGTGGATTCATTACACTCAAAATCAGTTTCATCACTTGCGAAATCAGCCGAGTCTCAAGTTTTACAATGGCCAGACAAACTAACTACTGATTCAAAAGCAACACAAAATCTATACAAAGAAAAATTTGGTGTAGATTTTGAATATCTGCCATCTCCATTAGATGTGGAAAAATTTCCAAAAATTGAAGTAGAAAAAATTTCTAATCAGGTGGCATATGTTGGACGTGATAGTTATGAGAAAGGAATTGATATTCTCAAAAAAGCAGAATCAAAAATTAATGGTACGGTAGTTTATTGTACAAATCGTTCGTGGAATGATGCAATGTATATAATAAAATCATCTAGTGTTGTTGTAGTACCGTCTAGAATGGAAAGTCTTCCGACTATCATTAAAGAGGCATTTTATCTTAACATTCCTGTTGTTGCAGCAAATGTGGGTGGTATTCCTGAATTAATCACCGATAATTATAATGGGTTACTAGTTCCACCTGAAAATCCTGATAGACTTGCAGATGCAGTAAATAAGTTATTATCTAATATTGAAAGAGCAAATAAAATAGCAAAAAACGGAAATGATTTTGTTAGAAAGAATATGACTTGGGATGTTATTTTACCAAAATATATTCAATTTTATGAAAATTTGGTTAATACCTAATTTGTGGGTTATTTTTTAGGATTATAATAAAACATAATAATTAACGCATATCTTTTTTTATCTCATCGATTTTCTTTGAAAATGCTTTTTTTGATTTTTCATTTTTCTTTAAATTTAAAACCTGACCGCATGAACTGCACTTGAAAAACTGTTCTAATCCCTCTTCAAATGTAACACGGAGGCAATCCTCATTTCCACAATGATAAAACTGTGAGGAATTCTCATAATCAAGTCTTTCTTGAAGTCTATCAGAAATTTTCTTTTTCTGTGTCTCAATAAAATTTTCTACTTCATCTTTTCTAGAACGCCAACGATACACAAACCAACCTTTTCTTTCATCCTTCACTCTAATTCCCGTAATCAATGCTTTGCCAAAAAGATCATAAAGAATCTTCCTGACCATATTAATTCTTAATCCAGTAGAGCTTGCAATTTCTTCATCTGTTGCATCCTGTGCTTTTAAGAGTGATCTAGCAACTTTGAGATATTCATCACCACCAATCATATTTGCAATTTTTACAAATGGATCTTCATATTTCTCAATCAATAATATCACACAATAATCCTAGTATTAATCCGTTATTTTATTCATCTGAACAGATTTTCCATGTTCTTGAGGAATTATAACTCTCTCAGAATTTTTAAATTTTAAATCAAATTGTCTTCCTTCCTGAATACGATCTAATAGTATACCAAGAGCACTTATTTCAGAATGAGGTTGGCTACCTATAGCCACATTATAATCTGCAGTTTCATATATCGTTCTAGGAACTTTTTCAGCCCCAACAACAACCAAGAGTTTACCCTCATTTTGGAGTTTAGTTTGAACATCATTGATATTTTGACCATACATAGTAAGGTGGACAATTTTTGTATCCATATTTTTCTTTTCCCTGATTATTTTTTTCCAATCATCGATCATTTCAATTTCAAAATCACCACCCCAAGTTCTGTTGATTTTAGAAACAGTATCATTTATCTCAGGATTAATTTCATTCATGTATATTTTCTTGGCTCCAAACGATCTTGCAACAAGAGCTACATGAGTTGTAACTCTATCATCTCTTACAACTCGCTGACCAATTCTTAACACTTCAATTTCCATACGCTTTCATCCCAACATCATTTTTGTTTTCTAATATATTATTTTGAAAATATTCATCAATTAGGTTTTCAAGTTTGTTGATATTTTTTCCAGTAATTGCTGAAATAGCCATCCATTTTTTATTTTCATTCAACTTTAAGTAATTTGCTTTAGATAAAATTTCGTCATCACTCAATGATTCTGATTTGTTTAAAACAAAAATCATCTTGTTTCGTTCTACACCAATCTCACTGAGAATTCTGAAGCAGTTTTTGAATTTTTTTTCTAATTGATATAATTCGTCATTCGCATCAATTAATACTAATATCACATCAGTATACAGAAGCTCCTCTAACGTTGATTTAAAAGCTTCAATCATGTATGCTGGAAGTTTGTTGATAAATCCAACAGTATCTGAAATTAATGTTGTTTCTTTCCCAATCCTTACTTTTCTTACGGTAGTTGAAAGTGTAGTAAATAATTCGCTGTTTTCTTCCTGGTGTTCGCCAGTTAATCTATTGAAGAGTGTTGTTTTTCCAGCTGATGTGTATCCTGCTAATGAAATTGTCTTAAAACCCATCCGTTTTCGAGATTGCCTATGTAATTCACGCTGTTTTCCTGACTTTGCTAATTTTGATTTAATGTTAATCATTCTCCTCTTAATTTCATTATAATACACATCAACTTCAAATGTTCCTAGACCCATGAAACCTGGTTGTTCTCCTCGTCTTGAAAGCTTGACTTTGTCTCTTGCTCTTGACATTTCATAACGTGTTTGTGCTAATTGGACTTGGAGTTTAGATTCGGCACTAGAAGATCTTTTTTCAAATATTTGTAAAATCAAAGCTTCTCGATCTAGTATCTCCATTTTCAATTCAGAAGCCAGATTATAATGCTGGCTAGGCTTTAACACTTCATCAAAAACTATCACATCTGGATGAGTTTTCTCTATGAGATCATTTAGATCCTGAATTTTACCATTACTTATACCATATTTTGGCTTCTGTAAGTAATCCTGCTTTACAACAGACACAACTTTGTAACCTGCCGAATCACAAAGAGCAAGTGTTTCACTAATTACGTCCTCCTGATCATATGTAATTAGTATTGCAGAATTCATACCCAAACTTCTCTATGGTTTTTTGATAATTTTTTCAATATTCATATTTAGGACAATTTCTCCAATATCACTAGCATATTCAGCTATTCTTCGTGTGTTTTCAACAATCCTTCTAACCCTATATTTTTCTTCTTCGTCAATATTTGGTTTCAGATAGTCGATAACCCGTTTTTCCTTTTTTGTAATATTTTGTGCATCTGTAACCGCCTGTTCTGCCAGATTAATATCTCCTTGAAATAATGCATCACTCGCTTCATCTATCACTGAAATTGCAAATTCACTCATATCATATATGGCATCAAAAATTTTACCATTTATTGGTTTTTTATAATCTAAAACATCTTTTGATATTCTAACTGCATGATCACCTATCCTTTCAATATTTTTTATGATAAGTCGGTAACCCAGGCAATCACGGGCATTACTAAATCCTATCTCCTTCAACAAATGGTCATTCTCAATTGCAATAGCTAGTTGTCGTGTAACATAAAATGAAAATCGATCTACTTCATCGTCACTATTGATAACTTCATTTGCAAGATCGGTATTTCCCTCCTTTATTGCAAGTAGAGCATCATTTTGCATCGCTTTTGCTAACAATAACATTCTCTTCAAAGCACCATCAACGGAAAGTTCTACTAAATTAATAAGAATCTGAATAGTGATACCGTCAGAGGATTCTGCGGTTATTTCTGAACCCATCAATATTTTCTTAACAGTATTTCTAATAGCGGTTCTTTGTGATGGTGTAATTCTACCTTTAATTGGTTTTATACTAATAGTTTTAAAATGTAAAAAGTAGAGTGCTATTAACTTTCTTTCTACAGATGATGGCTGTTCTTTTGGATCAATTTTTAGTGTAGCTATTTCAGATTCTCTTTTTGTTCTACTACCATAAGGTATAATCTGTAAACTGGATGTTCCCTGACGCTGAACTAATATTTGATCACCTTTTTTTAATCCAAGATCACCAATCCATTTTTTTGGTAGGGATACAATGTAGGTAGATTTTCCTGTAAACTGGATTTTACGTGTTTCCTCTTCATCCAATGCAACTATATTCTTTTTTTCCTTCTATATAGATTAATTGACTTCTATATCATAGTGTCAAGAAATATTTAGATATCTAGATACGTCATTCTGATGAATAATATTTCAAAATTGAAACATACTATCGATGCTTTATTTGGAACAGGAGTTTCAAAATACCTACCAAAAGACATTGATATTTTGTTTTCGAATAGAACTGGACGAATTCGTGAAGTATCTCATAAACAAAAGCTTCTTTGTACATTAAGAATTGATGGTGGTCTAGCCATAACTCCATATTTTGCACAAATTCTTCTGGCTAGTAAAAAATTCAAGGAAAATTGTCTTGAAATCGATAAAGAATCAAAGCCATTTGTTGAGGATGGAAGATCTGTATTTTGCGGTCATATCATGTCATATGGAAAAAACATTAGAATTCAGAGTGAAGTTCCAGTATTATACAAGAATAAGGTGATTGCAGTTGGAAAGGCCATTTTGTCTTCAGAAATGATGGAAGGGCAAAAAATAGGTGTCGCAGTCAAAATCAGAGATAGTTTAAAAAGTCAGCAAAGAGGATAATCATTATGATGCGAGGAGGCAATAGGCAAATGCGAAGAATGATGGATAAAATGGGTCTTGATATGACAGAGATCCCAAATGTTCAAGAAGTTATAATAAAAACTGATAAAAAAGAAATCATTATTCCTAAACCTTCTGTTACTGAGATGAAATCTAAAGAAAATTCAATATTCCAAGTGATCGCAGAAAGTTTTGAAGAGAAAGAGTTAGAGGTTCAAATATTTTCAGAAGATGATATAATGTTGGTATGTCAACAGGCAAATTGCAATGAAGAACAGGCTAAAGAGGCTTTAGCTGAAACAAAAGGTGATATTGCACAGGCAATACTTAGAATTACAAGTAACTGAGTAATTTTCTGCCACCATAATATCTAAATCAGTAAGTGTTCATCGATATGTATCGACACACTAAATTCTGCTCGTATTGGAATCGTAACTGTCTATGGTAGGACGTATTTTGGATTCTCTCAAATACTAAAAACTCTGAAATTGTCATATGACTCCTTAATTCCCCAACAATTGGATGGATATTCTGGCGATTTATTATTAACCACATCATCAGAGACCACAAAATTGGACAAAATTCCCGCTTTGTATGAGGATATCTTAGATTTAGAACCAACTGTCATTAGAGGATTAATAATGCAAAAACTCTATTCCAGATGTTTTTCTGAGGAATTGTTAATTGGAATAGATCCAGGAAAGCGAATGGGTTTGTCTATCTATTATTATGAAAGAGAAATTGAACATTCATTCTATATTTCTATGGAAGATTTGGTATCACATCTAATCAGGATATTTGTTGGTCTCAATGCAAAAAGAAAGATTGTAAAAATTGGAAATGGTGACAAGAAACTAGCAGAAAAAATTGCTAATATGCTAAACCTGAAATATTGTTCTGATTTTGAAATTCAGTTTGTTGACGAACACAAAACATCTTTGAAGATCAAGAACTATAATCAACGTGGAAAGCGAGATATGTTATCAGCTCGTTCTATTACACAACGTGAAGGTTCAAAATTTCTTGTTTTACCACTATCTCGGACATAAATATTTGATAAAAATCGCCAAAAACCATTATTTATAACTGTTTTTGTTATTATTCTTGAAATGAATTGAAGAGATTATATAAATCAATAAAATTATTACAAAAATACATGATGATAACTCAAATTATCACAGATCTATGCTTAAATATGTATTATTCTTATAATATATGTAAGAAAAATGACATGTAAAGGAATTTGTTCAAGATACAAGGCACAAAAACCAGTAGGCACTGGTAGGTATGCTTCTGGTCAAAGACGATGCCAAATATGTGAGATTTTCATTAAATGGGAAGGTTTGTGGTGTCCATGCTGTGGATATCGATTGAGAACCAAACCACGAAATCTGAAATATAAGGCAAAGTTACGTGAGCGCATAGAAGCAGACGCTGAAGGACAGGAATCGATAGCAATAAAGGCTTAAAATAATTTTTAAGATTATTGTCAACCGAATCTCGTTATTTCAACTCCCTCTTTGATATTTCTAATCGTAGGTTTTCTGTTCAATTGTTACGGTTTGATAACGGTAGTTTTGTTTCGATAACTGAAGGGAAAGAGAATATTGGATCAATGTCTGCATCAATTACCAGTGATCCTGTACCAACTAGCACCATAATCATTCCTCCAAAAAAAGAATCACTTTTTTTAAAATTAATGTCAGAGCAAATATCATCAATCATAAAAGGCATCAATATTGTTTCTGCTTTTCTTCCGGAAGAAATTGATACTAATACCGCTAAAATTTTAATGGCAAAGGTAATGGAGATGATTAAGAATGACCGATGACCTAAGAAAGTATCTACAAGAAATAAAAAAGACAAACGATCTGATTGTCATAAAGAAAAAAGTTTCAACAAAATATGAGATTGCCAGTATTACTGAAAAACTTGATGGTGAAAAGGCTGTTCTATTTGAAAATGTCAAAGGAAGCAAATTCAAACTAGTTTCAAATTTGGTAGGAAATAGATCTAGATTTATGCAGGCAATAGGCTCCAAGAAATCTGATATCAATCAAAAAATTCTCCGGGCAATTTCTTCTGCAAAAAAACCAAAAATTTCTACAAAGGCAAAGTTTTTTGAAAATAGTTCTAAGGATATTTCAATTCTTCCAATTGTAACGCATTTTCAAAATGAATCAGGTCCTTTTATTACATCATCTATACTTTATACACAAAACCAGGAAAAAAAATCCCAAAACTCTTCCATTCATAGACTAATGCCAATTGGAAAAAATAAATTTACAATTAGAATGGTAGAAGGAAGAGATCTTCATCGTGCATTTACGTTTGCAAAAAATCGTGGGAAGGATTTACCGGTTGCAATCACTATCGGAGTACATCCTGCAATTACAATTGCATGTGCATTTCAAGCAAAATGGGGAAAGAATGAACTTGAGATAGCTAACTCGCTTTTAAACAACAAACTAACATTGACAAAATGTCCTAGCACTGGTTTTCTTGTACCATCAACTGCGGAAATTGTTATGGAAGGAAAAATTTTACGGAACAAGACACACAAGGAATGGATGGTGGAAATGCTTCGAACATATGACATGCCAAGACCTGCACCAATAATCCAAATTGAAAAATTGTATTTCAGAAACAATCCGATTTATCACGATATTCTATCTGGCTATACTGAGGCAAGATTACTCATGGGCATGCCTATTGAGGCTAAACTTAACGGTATAATGAAAAAAAGATTCCCACAGACAAAACAGGTGATCCTCACTAGTGGTGGGGCTAACTGGCTCCATGCTGTAGTCCAAATCTCAAAAACTAGAACAACCAATGTTAAGAAAATCATCAACGAAACATTCGCAAATCATAGATCATTAAAGATGGTCACTGTAGTTGATGACGATATTGATCCTACAGATGCCGTAGCTGTGGAATTTGCCATGGCTACTAGATTTCAGGCAGACAAGGATTTGATAATAATAAAAAATGTGAGAGGTTCTAGTCTTGATCCTTCTAGTGATCAAAAGAGATTACAAACCACAAAAATGGGAATAGATGCTACAATACCTGCCTCAAAGAGACCAGAAGGGTTCGAGTTAGGTAAGATTCCAAAGGGTAAAGCAAACCTAAAAGACTATTTGAAGAAATGAATGCCAGATATTTTATCGTAATCGTCCTAGTTTCAGGTTTTACTGCAGGCACAATACATGGCGCAGTAAATTTAGCAATTGTAGAGCCATACCTAGATGAGGCCATTGAAATTGAAAACCAAAGCCTGATTGCATCTGGACAAGTACAAGACACACCTCAGTTTTGGGTTGAATACAACTCATATCGTGATTGGCAAAAAAGTGGCCAGATATTAGCAGGTGGAATTCTAGGAATGTCAATAGGTGCATTGTTTGGTATTGTCTTTGCCTATTCAAGAAACTCTCTACCAAAAGGACATACTGTAAAGAAAACATTTGTTTTGGCTGCAATCATGTGGCTTACAATTTTCTTGATACCATTTTTGAAATATCCAGCAAATCCTCCAACAGTTGGAGATGCAGATACTGTCGTACTGAGAGGAATACTTTATCTTTTATTTATTGCAATCTCTGGTTTTTCAGCTGTTGCTTTTTCAAGACTGTACAAGAAACTTGAAAATAAAAAATATCTTGCATTTGTTGGCTATGCAGTTTTTATCACAGCTGTATTTTTCA
>CAZCFF010000012.1:0-21314 GCA_964497885.1 uncultured Candidatus Nitrosopelagicus sp. | reverse complement strand
CTTGTAGAATCACCGATTAGATGAATTTCATCAGAAATTACTAATCCTATTTCATAAATCCAGTCTCTTTCAAATGCCATATTTGCATCCATGGTTTCATTTGTAAGAATAATTACATCTGCATCATCTAATTTGTTATCAGTTGAATTAGAATCTCCAGTTGAAATACCCACTTTTATTTTACGACCCAGATCAAGTTTTTCTAATTTTTTAAATTCTTCAAATTTTTCACTAGCCAATGCACGTAAAGGACTCAGATAGACAACTTTCGTTTTATGTTTTGAAATATGTGAAAGTATAGCTAATGTTGCAATTAGTGTTTTTCCACTTGCAGTGGGTACTGAAACTAGGAAACTTTTTTTATCATCAAATAATCCTGACTTAACGGTATCTTCCTGTGGTGGATAAAGTTCTGTATATCCTTGGTCAAGTAAAAAATCAATTGATTTTTTTGGTAAGTTAAGTTCAGAAATATTCATACCCGGTTATAATGACCAGGTTTAGATTCATAAATAGTGTTCTCACGAATCATTTTTCTAAGATAGGATTTTGCTCCTTCCTCATCAAATTTCTCTGATTTTACAAGGCTTTCTATGAATAGTTGTTCTTCTACCGGTGTTTTTTGTTCACCCTCTAGATCCTTTAAAATATCCATAAATGCCTGGAGTCTTGAGATGTCACTACGAGGACGACCCTGTAATACGCCAAGATCAACTTTGCCGGTATTAACATCTATTCCTGTTTCATGTAACATAGATTCCATCAGGAAAACAGCCCTTTCTGCATCGTCCTTGTCTACTTGATTTTTTAGTAAGAGTCTTGCACGTGCTGTAGCTAATCTAACCAATCCCTCTAATTGTCTAGGAGTTACTGTTAACATGTCTTCTGATTCAACATTTCTCATCTTTAGATAGTATTCTAATATTGTATTTTCGGCATCTGCTGTTAGAGTAGGCTCTTTCCGTTTTGCATATGCTAGATATTTTGTAAGTATATCAATATCTATGAGTGATTTAGTATCTGTACCGTCTTGACCGTGTAGATCTATAATATGTTTAGCAATCTCTCTATCTTTTGCTTGTGATGGAATATCTCTTACAATAAAAATTAAATCAAATCTTGTAAGAAGTGGAATAGGGAGGTTTACATTTTCATGTATATTTTTGAATTGATCATATTTTCCAAACATTGGGTTTGCTGCCGCAAGAATTGATGTTCTTGCGTTAAGAGTTGCAACTATACCACCCTTTGCTATACTTGCAGATTGTTGTTCCATGACTTCATGCAAAGCACTTCTATCTTCTGCTCTCATTTTATCAAATTCGTCAATACAAACCAAACCCTGATCTCCAAGTACAACAGCACCGGCTTCCAACATGAAAATTCCAGTACTATCACGTACAACAGCAGCTGTAAGACCTGCAGCTGTTGAACCTCTACCAGATGTATATAATCCTCTAGGAGCTATTCTCGAACAAAATTTCAGCATCTCACTTTTTGCAGTACCTGGATCTCCAACAAGAAAAATATTGATATCTCCTCTAATCTTACTACCGTCAGTTAATAGTCGTTGAGTAGAACCAACTATCAACAAAAGAATTGCTTCTTTAATTAGATCATGTCCTTTGATATGAGGAGCAAATGAGCCTATCAACCGTGTGTAAATATCCGAATTTTTTGCCAGAGATTTGATTATCTTTTCTTCTTCTGAAGATATTTCTTCTCTCTCTGAACGTCTTGAGCTTTTTAGTCCTTTACCTCCAATGAATTCAACGTTGTTTCCATCTATTCGTAACCGGTAAAGTGCACTCTCGTTTTTACTAACACCTGATATACGCTCCTGTTCAATCCTAACGATGCCAGTTAGAACTATTCTATCTCCAGGACGTGCATTATCTACTAAATCTTGCTTTATACTAACATCAATATAATGAGGAAGTTGTCCTGGTGGTAAATCTTCAGGTAATTCTTGCAAACGAACAATTTGGAAATCAATAAATCGACTTGATTTTGGCTCTATACCCAAATTCTTATGCTTACAATTAGGAGTTGAACATTGCACGGGTGAGTCTAAGCTCATTCCTCCTTCCTGGAACAGGTTTACTACCGTATAATGATTCTCTGGACAAATGAAAGTTAGTTCTTGAGCTAATGGTTTTACTTCAGATGATCTTACCACCATACCTGAAACACTTGTCATTTTACTTATGACATCAGCTTTGATTTGACGTAAGCTTCTCTGAACAGGATAATTTGCTATACGTGCACGTATTACTTTTTTAATCTTCTCTGAGTATTGTGGAAAACGCTCATGCAAAATTTCTGCGATAGCTTTTGAGAATGCTCTTAGAATGTCATCTGGACGTTCATTAAATTTTGATTCAATATCTGGGTATGATACAAGATCATTATAATCAATCATAATGTGTGTCAAACGTTTAGACATCATTTGATCAATTTGTTCAACATATGAAAAAGATCCAGTGCTATCCTTGAATTGTGTGAGAAATTCCTTCACTTGATCTGACATTGCTGATTTTGTTTGTGATTCTGTAGTCATTTTTTATCACCAACTATTTTTTTGGAAAATTTTGTACTAATTTCATATATTTGATTAAAAAATTCACGTTCTTCTATTGATAATTTTTGTGATATATCAGGAGTTAATTTTGATGAATCCGCCAGGTGAATTATCTTACCCTGTCTTTTTCTTAACAAAGTGTTAAGCATACTTTCTACTTTATCATAATCATTTTCAGGTAATCTTTTCATATATGATTTGAGTTTGATATAGAAATAATCGTCCAATGTTGAAAGATCAAATTCACCTTGTACCTTTTCTTTTACAACAGATTGTTTTAATTCACTGAACATATCCTCGTCTTTAATCTCCACATGTTTGTCTGCATGCAGTATATCCGCAATCCATCTAGGAATGTTAATAATTTCTCCCTGTTTTCCTTCAACAGTTATTCCTGAAACATCTATTTTCAAATCTCTGTTAAATTCAACTTTCACATCACGTAGATCATTACCTATCGAATGAACACGTACAAGATTCTGTATATCCAACATTTATGGATCTCTGTTGAGGAATTTAATGGATGCGATCGATCAAATGAATTTACAAATAGCTTTGATCATTTGATCCTCGAACCCATTTATTAATAAGGGATGACTGTTTGAGATATGAAAATGCAGTCAAATGTGATGTGGACTGAAAAATATAGACCACAGAAAATATCTGAGCTAATAAATCAAAAAGAAACTGTTGGTAGCCTAAATTCAATGCTAAAAAATCAACTGGAATTACCTCATCTACTATTCTCAGGTTCAGCAGGAGTTGGTAAAACTACAATTTCACTTTGTATATGTAAAGAGATCTTGGGTGAATATTGGAAGGACTATACTCTTGAGCTTAATGCATCTGATGAAAGAGGAATCAACATGGTTAGAGAACGTGTAAAAAAATTCTCTAGGTTTGCTGGGTTAGATACAAAAATTCCATTCAAAATAATAATTCTTGATGAGGCAGATGAAATGACATCTGATGCACAAACTGCACTTAGACGTATTATTGAGGATACAGCTAAATTTTGTAGATTTATTTTAATTGCAAATAACTTATCTAAAATAATTGAACCTATCCAAAGTAGATGCGTTGTATTCAAATTTACCAAAGTTTCTGAAAAAGATATTTTACTACATTTGAAACAAATTGGAAAAAAAGAAAAAATCAAAATGGATGAAAAAGGTTTGAGTGCTATATCTGCTTATGTTGATGGTGATTTACGACATGCAATAAACATACTTCAAGCATCTGCAAGTACAGGAAATGTTACTGTTGATAGTGTAAAATCAGTAATTGGATTAACTAAAACAAAGGATGTAGAAGATGTTTTAAAAATGGCTATTGATGGAAAGATTTCTGAATCCAGAGAAAAAATGATAGAATTGATCAAAGTTTATGGTATGTCTGAATCAGATTTTTTAAAATACATCAATCAAGCAATTTTTAATTTAAAAAATGGCAACCTAGCAGAAATGTCAGAAATTACTGCAAAATATGATTATAGGATATTGGCTGGTGCTAACCCTGAAATTCAATTATCAGCTTTATTGGCTGAATTAACAAAATTTAGCAAAAAATAACGCAGAGAGAGGGATTCGAACCCCCGCGTTCTTGCGAACACAGGCTCTCAAGGCCCGCGCCCTACCAGGCTAGGCGACCTCTGCAAAAATTGATAATATTAACTAACTAAAATCTGTTTTAAAGAAAATAAAAATGAGAGAAAGAGTGTGATTAATGGTCAGCGTGAGGATTTGCTTGTCCAGAACCTAATTCTTGGAAAGTTCCTGCGGCTTTCTCATGCCACTCTTGGTTGCCTTGATCAACTAATACTGCTAATGGAGGACATACAGATACACATGCCATACACCAAATACAGTCATGTTCTCTGATTGGATCAGCCTTATCTGTGAAATCAAATCGCTCTTCTTTCACATAAGAACCAGTACCTTCAAATGTTTCATTGATTGCTTTAATCCCTGAAATATCTTTTTCAGTTCTATACCATTGGAAAATTTGTACAGGACATGCTTCAATACACGCGCCGTCAGCTACACAAGAATCCCAATCGTTTGCTACCATGGTACCACTGATACCTAAT
This sequence comes from uncultured Candidatus Nitrosopelagicus sp., assembly GCA_964497885.1. Lineage (GTDB taxonomy): Archaea > Thermoproteota > Nitrososphaeria > Nitrososphaerales > Nitrosopumilaceae > Nitrosopelagicus. Next base: position 16,644 of record CAZCFF010000012.1, on the reverse strand, counting down.
TTTTCCATTTTTTCACCGTGTTTTTTATAATCAGCAAGAACCTTTTCGTCTTTTGATGCTTCGACTAGGCCTTGTGATTCCCAAACCCAATGATAATTACCACTTTCAGAATGAGTAATCTTTCCTACTGTCTTTTTGCCTTCATGGCAAAAGTCTTCTTGAATTGGCATTACGAATTATATCTTAAGATATTATATAAATCTAGACTGAATCCTGATCATTATTTTTAATTTATAATATAACACTGTTTTTCATTCCTTACGTTCATATTTTTTCATTATATGTATCAAATATGGATATTATAAAATACGATGTTTATAGTGGACCGAATATTGGTATTTACACCAAAGTAAATAATGAATTTGTTTTTGTTCCAAATGGATTTGCAAAGACTAAGGCTAAAAACTTGGCAAATTATCTCAAAACTGATTATCTGACTACATCAATTGCAAATACCAGATTGCTTGGAATTCTTGTGGTTTTAAATAATCATGGAATGCTTTTACCAAATACATGTTCACAAGAAGAGGTTGATCACTTAAAGAAACATACTGATCTGAATATAAAATTATTAGATGTAAAATACAATGCTCTAGGAAATCTGATCTGTGCTAATGATAAGGGAGGAATAGTTTCTCCAATGATTGAAAAAAAATATGTAAAAGAGATTGAAGATGCATTAGATATAGAAGTGTTACAGAAAAAAATTGCAGGATTTTATCAAGTAGGTGCTGTAATGTCAGCTACAAGTCATGGAGGAATAATTCATCCTCTCACAGATGAAGATGATGTGAATGCTTTCTCTAATATTTTAGGTGTTGATGTTGAACCTGCTACTATTAACGGAGGAGTTCCGTTTGTCTCATCTGGAATATTGGCTAATGATAATGCTGTTGTAGTTGGCACGTTAACTAATGGACCTGAAATAATGATGCTAACTAGAGCGTTTATAAATTAAGAATATCTTTTGGATTTGTAATTAATTCCTCTAAAGAAACATGTTTTTCAGTTCTATCTAGCATGTTTCTTAATACAACCTGTTTCTCTGAGAATTCTTTAGGAGCGAAAATGATAGAAAACTTGGAGTTAGATGATATCTCCATTTGTTTTTTCAAAGATTTTCCATTTAAATCAATATTTGTTGGTATACCAAGATTTCGTAGTTTTGATGCAGTTCTAACTGCTTCTGATTTTAATTCCTCATTTGAATATAAAACGGATACAGTATCCAGTGATGAGATATATGAAACATTTTGTGCATCAAGACATAGAATAATTCTTTCTACTCCTCCTGCTACACCCGTAGCACCAAAATCATTACGGCCAAATACGTTTGGTAAACTATCATATCTTCCACCACCTACTAATGCACCTAAGTCAGAAGTAGTATCATATGCTTCAAAAACAATTCCAGAGTAATAATCAAGACCTCTTACAATTCCAAAGTTAATTCTCACATTATCAACTCCTCTATGTTTTAACGAATCGTATATAGTTACTAATTCATCCCAACCATCTAAACCTGAAACATCAAAATTTTTTCGAATTTCTGATGGAGTACCTTTAATTTTTGAAAATTCTAATATTTTTTCTAATTTTTCTGATGAATAACCCTTTTTATTATATTCTTGTAAAATATCATTTTCTGATTTTTTCTGAATTTTATCTACAGCTCTAAATATGTCATTTAAAAGAGAATCTTCGTTTGATTCAAAGAGTTGATTTATGTATGATTGAACCAATTTTCGGTGATTAATATCAATGATTATATTTTCCATGGTAAGGTTATCAAAAAATCTAGATGTGAATTCTATAATCTCCCCATCATAATCTAAGTTTAGATTTCCAAATATCTCAATATTCCACTGGTGAAAAAATCTATACCTACCCTTTTGTGGTTCATCATATCTCCAAACTCCTCCAAATGAAGAAATCTTTGCAGGTAACTTCAAAGTTTTCTGTGATGTTGCATATCTAGTTAATCCAACAGTAAAATCAAATCTTAAGGCTACTTCTCTATCACCTTTATCCTGGAATTGGTATATCTCATCTCTTATAGAAGGACCACTTTTTGCTTCTAAGACAGATAAAAGTTCAATTGGAGATGGTTCCATTAAATTAAAACCAAATACATTTGCGGTTTCCAAGAATTTTTGTCGTACGAACTCGATTTTGACCATTTCGTTTTTATCAAAATCCTTCATCCCACGTGGTAGTTCCATTTAAAAAAAAATCGTAAAAAATGCCTTTAAAACTTGCTGTTTACTTTAACTCATTAATAACAGAAATTCATAGAAAAAACATGAGTTACAAATACCTTGAGCACTCAACTGATGCGTTTATAGAAGTCAAGGCAAAAACCTTGGAGGAAGCATTTTCGATTGCTGGTAAATCAGTGGTCGAAACTATAATTGACTCAAATAATATTCAAGAAATTGAAGAGAAAGATATCCAAGTTGTTGGAGAAAATATCCATAATTTGTTGTATAATTGGTTAGAAGAAATTGTGACTATAACAATAACTGATGAGTTTGCAATAAAGAATTTCTCTGTAAATATCAAAAAAGATAAAGAATATCAAATAACTTCAAAGCTCTCTGGTGAGAAATTAAATCTAAAAAAACATAACTATAAGGTAGAAATCAAATCTCCTACATTTCATTTAATGGAGATAAAGGAAAATGATGGAGTGATGATGAGATATCTTCTTGATTTATAATTTATTTAATATGCATATGCTGGATCTATTGCTCGTTGGATCTCTATGATTTCATTTAACACATCTGTTTCTTCACTGCTTAATTTATGCATGAATCGTTTAATCAGTTGTTTTGCATCTGAAGAAGAAGGTAATGTATAGAAAACATCTTCTTCAACTATTTGTCTGCCAATAGTAACATTCTGTACAGAACATGCTACCTCCTGTCCAGTTTTTACCAAGTTTACTGTTTTACCATCATGTTGTAATTGATGTATAATACCAATTTTTTTCCCAGTTTTATTCATGAAAGGAATTTTTTGCCGAATCTGACCTATGTCTACCCTAATACCAAATACTGCAGGATTATTATTTCTAAATACAAAACCCTTCAAAAAAGTAAATTTAGATATTGGTGTTAATTCTTTGAAAACAGAATTTTCTTCATCCGCTTTATCATCATCTACCCATTGTGTATATGTATCAATTAGGCTGTAGATTATTTTATCAGTGAAAACTTTGATGTGATTATTATCTGCCTCAGTTTCAGCATCTTGTAAAACCTTTACATTAAATGCCAAAATTACACCCAAATGTCTGTCATTTTCCTTTACCGCCATAGCTTCTAGTATATCTCTACGTGTTACAGGTCCTATGTCAGCTTTTGAAATAGGAATTTGCTGGCGTCGTAACATTTCTGTTATAGCCTCAAGTGATCCAATAGCATCACATTTCAGAATCACGCCCTTTGTTTCTGTACTAATGAAAACAGATTGCATTTCATCTTCAATAATCTTTTTAAAATGTTCTATATCCTTATCATCACTTACTGCATAAAGTGTACTACCAGGCAAAACACCATCCAAATCTGGTGATGCGATTTTTACACCTGCAGCTGCTTGTATATGTTCTACAGGCTTAAATTTATCACGAGGATCTCTCATTTCGTCAAGAGGTTTTGGTAATAACAAAGCCTTAGGTTTTGTAACAACTACTGAATCTCTTTTTGCTGCTATGATAGAGTCTTCTTTTCTCATTTGCCCATCTATTAGAATCATATTTGCTGTAGGACCAAGACCTACTTCATCATTAACTTCTAATATTATTCCTCGATTAGATTTTTCCTCTTGGCTTAATTTCTCTTTTAGATATTGTTGTGTCAATCCAACTAATACAGCAAATAATTCAGGTATACCTACACCTGTTTTCGCACTAACAGGAACTATTGCAATCTCTTTTTTGTAATCGTTAACCCTGTAAAATGCTTCTGATTGATATCCTAAAACAGAAAGTGCTGTGACAACATTATAGATTTTCTCATCTAGAAAGTTTTGGACTTCGACATTTTGTTCCTTAATAGATTGTGAGATAAATTGTGTTTCTGTATTCTTCCAACCAGAAACCATATCTGTTTTGTTCAATGCTACAACAAAAGGCACTTTACGGCTTTCTAGAATTTTTAAACTTTCATTGGTTTGTGGCTGAAATCCTCTATTTGCATCAACTACTAAAATTGCAATATCTGCCGCAGAACCCCCTCGTGAGCGCAAATTTGTGAAAACCTCATGACCTGGTGTATCGATTACTAAAATTCCAGGGATTTTATGTTCAACCTTACTCAGTTTTTCATAAAGCGGTCCACAAATTTTCTGTATTGTTTCTACCGGTAGAAAACTTGCACCAATATGCTGAGTTATACCACCAGCTTCTCTTCCTTGTACACCAGTACCGCGTACTTTATCAAGTAATGATGTTTTTCCAGAATCTACATGGCCCAGAACGGACACAATGGGTTGTCGAATGCGCATCTTTGATCACTAGAATACCACATTCACTTCCTTATCAAAACTTTCGCTTGAATCCGATGCGTGTATAGAATTTTCAGTTATGCTTATTCCAAAATCTCCACGAATAGTTCCAGAAGCGGCTTCCTTGGGATTAGTTTTACCTATAATTTCCCTAGTTGTATTTATGACATCTTCGCCTTCAATTACTGCCGCTACGACCTTCCTAGATGTAATAAATGAAACCAACTCTCCAAAAAATGGTTTAGAACTATGATCAGAATAAAACTGTTCAGCCATTTCTACACTAAAGTTTAATGCCTTTAGTTTTGAGATAGTAAATCCCTTTTTTTCAAAGCGTGAAAGAATTTCTCCCACCAGATTTCGCTTTGCAGCGTCTGGTTTTATAATGATTAATGTTTGTTCAGCCAATTTATTTTTTGACTCTAATTCCGCCTTTCACGTATTTTTTTGTCCACTTTAATTTTCTTGGATCACGTTTTAGAACAAGAGAATTCTTTTTACATTTAGCGGAACAAAACCACATTACTGTTCCATCATTTTTTGCAAGCATACTACCAGAGCCTTTTACCACTGGACGGTCACAAAAACTGCATTGTTTTACTAACATACTCATTTATCTTCACTACCTAATCTTCTTAGCCTCTCTTTCAGTTTCTCTTAATATTAATATGTCAGACATTCTTACGGAACCCTTTACATTTCTTGTTAATATTCTTCCACGATCTTTACCATCTAAAATTTTTACTCTTACCTGTATTACCTCACCAGCAATTCCTGTTCTACCTACAATCTGAATAACTTCAGCAGGAGTTAATTCATCTGTATGTTCTGTTGAGCTCATTCGTCTGATTTGCCACCTTTTATTTTGTCTATTGAGGCAATTACTTCATCAATTATATGTTGAGCATCACCTGCATCTAAAATTACAGCAGCTGCTGCGGTTACTTCAATACCCAATGCACTACCCAAGTCTTGTTTACTTGGAACAAACGCATACTGTGCTTTCTGTTCCTCACAAATAATTGGAAGATGTGCAACAACTTCTGGTGGTTCAACGTCTTCAGCAATAATGACTAATTTACTTATACCTCTTTCAATTGCTTTGGTTGCTTCATTTGTGCCTTTTCTTACTTTTCCTGTCTGAGCAGCTACCCGAAGCGATTCTAAAATAGGGCTTACCAAATTTTCAGGCGTCTCAAATTTTACATAATACGGTTTAGCCATTTGTATCACCCAAAGGGATCATTTCCATTTTAAAAATTGTATCAAGTGGTTTTAAAAGTGTTATCTGAAAGAATTAATTGAATTTTATCTAGATATGTTCTCATCAATGTCTCAAGATTTTTTTGTGAATCAGATTCCCCATAAATTCTCATTATTGGCTCCGTTCCACTTTGTCTTATCATAATCCAGTTTTTCTTGTCAAATACAATTTTTATTCCATCTGTAGTATCAGCATCAGGAAACTCGTTTTTTAGTTCAGAAATAACCCTGGCTGCACCCTCATTTGTGCATGAAATTTTATCCTTCGTAGTAAACGAGGATGGTAAAATCTGGAGTTCTTCTGTCATAGTTCTGCCAGAATCAGCAAGTAAATCAAGAACCAATGCTAATGTCATGGCCCCATCTCTAACATGGTTATGCTTTCCAAACATGAACCCTCCATTTTCCTCAAATCCCAAAAGTGCATTTTCAGCAATCATCCTTCTTGAAACCTCAACACTTCCAACCTTGGTTCTAATCACTAAAGAATTAGTATTTGTAACAATCTCATCAATTGAATTTCCAGAGTTTAAGCATGTAACAGTTTTGGAATTTGGGTTTTTGTTTAAAAGATATTTTGCTAATAATAATGCTGATTTATCTCCTGATAATAATTTTCCCTGATTATCACAAAATATACTTCGATCACCATCACCGTCAAAAGCAATTCCAATATCAGCATCATTATTCAAAACAGTAGAAGAAAGTTCTTCTAGATTATATGGTGTAGGCTCCGAACCTCTACCAGAAAAATTTCCATCAATTTGTTCATTAATCATAATAACTTCACAATCAAGTTGCTCACATAATTTACCTGCAGTGATAATCTGTGCTCCATTTCCGAGATCTAATACAACCTTAAATTTTTTAAATTTGATTTTATCTACATCTACTTGAGATTTTATTCCATCAAGATATGTTTGAACTGCCCTAGAATCGTTTTTCATAGAACCTACGATAGAATTATTTTTTGGCCATTTTTTTTGGAAAAAAATCTCTTCTATACTTTTCTCATCATCACGTGAAATCTCAACACCATCGCTTGCAACCGGCTTGATTCCATTATATTCAGGAGGATTATGTGATGCAGTGATCATGATTCCTCCATCATACCCAAGTTTCTTAGTTGCATATTCCAAACATGGAGTAGGTACTAAACCTGCTAGATGACAATCAAGACCTGCAGAGTTTAACGTATCACAAACCGTTTTTGATATTGTAGGACTAGAATGTCTACCATCATACCCTACAAGTATAGTTCCATGTTTAAAATAGACTGAAATTGATAAAACAAGATCATGTATAAATTCTAAATTGAAATCTTCAGAAAAAATTCCTCTCACACCATTTGTTCCAAACAGTTTACCCATGTATGCAATCCAATAACGATAAATTTGTCTGTTGTTGCACAATGATTGCGGGAGTCGCCCAGCCTGGTCAAAGGCGCAGGGCTTAGGACCCTGTCTTTTAGGAGTTCGTGGGTTCAAATCCCACCTCCCGCACCATTCAATTATTTTTCCAAAAACCTAAGAATATAAGGAATCATTAATCATCTCTACCAATGAAGAAAACAATAGTTGGAATCACCGTAGTTGGAAAAGATAGAGAGGGCATTGTAGCACAATTCACAAATTTTGTATTCCAAAATCATGGTAATATTGAAAAAGTAAATCAGAATGTAATAAAGGGTTTATTCGGTATGTATCTAGAAGTATCCTTTACTTCTAAGATTAATTTTAAGAAATTAGATTCGGAGCTGCAAAAACTAGGTAAAAAGATAAGAATGGAGGTTAGTACACACTCTGAAACTAACTCGGAAAAAAATATCGCTATATTTGTCACAAAGGAGGACCATTGTTTAAAAGAGATTTTATCAGCAAGACGTGCCATCAAAGGTAAGATTTCTGTCATTGTTGGTACGGAAAAAGCTCTTGCACCATTTGCAAAAAAAGCGAAAATTCCATTTGTTATTGTTAATGATAGAAACCAAGAAAAGGCTGAAGAAAAATTACTTAAAATTTGTAAAAAATTTGAAGTGGATCTAATAGTACTCGCAAGATATATGAGAATTTTAACACCAAACTTTGTTTGGCGATATCCAGATAGAATTATAAACATTCATCCATCACTGCTCCCGGCATTTCCTGGATCTCTTGCTTATGCACAAGCATTTGAACGAGGAACAAAGATTGTTGGTGTTACATCACATTATGTTACAGAAAATCTAGATCAAGGACCAATAATTTTCCAGGATTCCTTCAAAGTAACTCCAGAAGATACTCTTGAATCAATAAAAAAGAATGGCCAAAAATTAGAGGCTACTACACTTTTGAAAGCTGTAAAAATGCATCTAAGTAACAAGTTGGAAGTTCGCTGGAGAAAAGTCCACGTTAAATCTAAGTGAAAGTAATGGACGCTAGCGATCTATATGATCCAGAATTTAGAAAATTAATCAAGTCAAAAAAACCTACAATCATAATTCCTGTTGGCTCTATTGAGCAACATGGGGCTCATTTACCAATAACAACTGATTCTGATATTGTGACGGAAGTTGCTTCACGATTAGCAAAAAAATGTGGTTTCATAGTTTTCCCAACAATTAGTTATGGAATTTCACATGAGCATGATCCATTATTCAACATAAATATTCGAGATAATAGTTATAGAGACTTCTTATTTGTGCTAATTCGGTCACTATATTCCAGTATGAATAATCTTGGTTCTGTTATAATTTTAAACGGTCATCATGGAAATATGGAAATCTTGAATGAATTGATAAAGACACATCTTGCTTACAAACCAAGATGTTATTCATATTGGCATTTCATGAAGCATGAATTTGACCATGCAGGATTTGTGGAGACCTCGATAATGCTTGCTATTTCAGATAAGGTCAAGATGAAAAAGGCAAAAAAGGGCTTTACAACAAAGGGCCTAAGCGAGAAGGAAATACAAAGAATTAACAAGCTTAGTACGAAACCAGGTGGATTTTCTAAGATTGCGAAGAATGGAGTGTGGGGTGACCCAACTAAGGCAACGAAGAAGGATGGACAGAAATTTCTTGTCGAAATTGTGAGAAACCTAGCAAAAGAGTGTCAATCTTGACTTACTGAGTAAAGTTGAAAATTATACCAGTGAATGTTTAATATACGGCTTCGTAACCAGTCACAATAAGTGTAAAAAATGTCCGTTGATATGGCAGTAAAAATACTGGATGAGAGTATTAACAAAACAGTACTGATCAAGCTCAAAGGCTCAAAAACCATAAGAGGTAACCTTCTAGGTTTTGACCAACACATGAACCTGCTACTCGACCAATCAGAAGAGATCCCTTCTGAAGGCGATTCTAAAGATCTTGGAACCCTAGTTGTGAGAGGAGATAATGTCATAATGATATCTCCACCACCATCCTAAAGGTGAAAATGATATGGTAAAAGGCACAACATCCATGGGTGGTTTTACTAAGAAACATGTACACATTAGATGCAGACGTTGTGGTAAAAACTCGTATCATAAGCGTCATCGCACATGTGCAAGTTGTGGATTCCCAGATTCCAAAATAAGAAAATATTCTTGGATCAAATGGTACACATAGATGCAAGAAATTAATTATAGTATAAAAAACGAATCTAATTCACTTATCATAGAACGAGATATTCTTACAAAATCTATTTCAAGATTATATCAACAGGATCCTCAATTAACAAAAATACAACAAGACAAACTTTTGACAAAATACCAATATCAGCTTAGAGTAGTAAATGAAAAAATCGAAAATTTAGAAAGTAAAAAGGAGCCAGATGTTTTATCAGCAAAAGATCAATCAATCAAAGAAATGGATCAAAAGTTATCAAGAATAGAAAAAAGATTACAAGAATTAACAACAAAATTCACTAAACCTAATGAAGATGTGGATAAGGTTAGCAGAAAACCAACTGAAAAACCTAAGAAGATTGATTCTCAAATCTTAGCAAAAAAGAACGTAGAGCCAAATATCTATGCATCAAATATGAAAACAGACTCGAAACCACGAAAAGATCTTGAGGTTGTTACTATGACTGAAGTACCCAAAAAGATACCAGAATTCTTCCTTACTAAATTTAAAGAAAGACAATTAGAAACAAAAAACAACCAACATACTACTGATATTCCAGTAATAAAAAGTTCAGAAAATGTAGTTAAGGTTACAATTCCTCAATCTAATGTATGCGAACACCCAGAATGTACAAATCCAAAATTTACAAATAGACATTGTACGTTACATAGTAATTCAAATAAAACACAATTAGAGAGTAATGAAACTGAAGTAGTTATTCCAAGTTTTCAACCAATAAAATCTCAACCACCTGAGATTAAACACCCTATCACAAAAGAAAACACGAAGGAACAGATCAAGGATGTTGATGAATCACTTGATGAAGATGATAATGATGATATTACTAAAGTTGTGGAGTCTATAGAAAAATCATTATCTAATCTAGATCAAGTAGAGGTAGAATAATTGACATATGATAGTGCCATTAAGGCATTATCTCAGGATGCACTAAAATTTGTAAAAAATAACCAGGTGATTGGTCTAGGTAGTGGAAGAGCTGCAACTGCATTTGTAAAATCACTATCATTGTATGTAAAAAAAAATAAAATTCATGTAAAATGTATACCAACCTCATTACAAATTAAATTGGAAGCAGAGAAAGGGAAACTTCATCTTATGGATACTGTGCAGGATCAAATCGATATTGTTTTTGACGGAGCTGATCAGATTGATAAGCAAAAAAATTTGATAAAGGGTGGTGGTGGTGCATTGCTCAGAGAAAATATTCTCATTCATGCTGCAAAGAAAGTAATCATTATGGCTGATGATTCAAAATTTGTGACAAATTTCACTAGAGATGTACCAGTTGAAGTTCATCCTTTAGCTAGAAATACAGCAACAAAAGCTATTTCAAAACTTGGTGGAAAACCAATTATTCGAACACTTGATAGGGGATATCCCTTTGTTACAGAAAATGGAAATATTATTCTTGATTGTAATTTTAAAACAATAAAAAAACCAAAAGCATTACAGGAAAAAATTCAAAATGTACCGGGAGTTTTAGAGGTAGGTATTTTCACCAGAAAACCAGATATCATTTACAAAGCACGAAAAGATGGACGTTTTGATATGATTAAATAGGATTAATTTTTCTAGGCACTAACTTACCGTAACCACATTTACCAACAACTTGAAAATCTTCAGATATTGTTTGTCCACGAATAATGGTTTTTACTGGCCAACCTTTCAGTTTCCAATCTTCATAGACAAGATAGTCAGAAAATCCACCGAATAGATCATTTGTAACTTTCTGTTCTTTATTTAGATCAATTAAGGTAATATCTGCATCAGAATCAGGCTCAAATGAACCCTTTGTAGGATACATTCCAAATATTTTGGCTGTATTCGTACTAGTAATATTTACCAGTTGTTGTAATGTAATTCTATTTTTGTTTACACCCTCACTGAGCAACAATGGCAAAGATGTCCCAATACCTGGAAATCCTGCTAACGCATCCCAAACAGTATCTCCATCTAGTTTCAGCTTTAATTGATTTGCAACGTGATCTGTTCCAACTGTATCAACTTGATTTACATTAATCGCATTCCACACAGCCAAAACATCATCATCACTTCTTATGGGTGGCATTACTTTAGCAAGATATCCTTCTTGTTTTTCATAGGATAGTGTCAAATAATGAGGACATGTCTCGGTAAATATTTTTGTTCCATTTTTTCTTTCTTCATTAATTTGTTGTAAAGCAATACGAGAGCCTATATGGGCAAAATACAAAACACAGTTGAAATCCCTAGCAAGTTTTGAAATTGTTTTGATTGAATGTGATTCCGATTCATAAGGTCTACTGTTGGACCATGCAGAAAGTCCATCAAGATTTTTTTCTTTAGATTTTTTTATTCCACAACCACATTGTTCGTAATCCTCTGCGTGAACCAAAACAGGACATCCAAGTGAGGCTGCCTTCTGTACAACTTTAGTAATTATTTCAGAGTTTACTTCTACACACTCTTCTCGTAAGACATTCTCCCCAGGTTTCATATCCATATACACATGTCCAACTTCTCCTCCTAGATTCATATACAATTTGAAGGAAGTGACACCATTTTCTACACAAAACTGCATTTCATTTACTTGGTTTAAAGTAAAAATTGATGCATGAATTGCATAATCCACATAATGAGAATTTGAACTATATGTCAATTGATCTGATAATGATTTTTCATAAGAGTCACCTAATCGAAGCATTCTCATCATGGTAGTTACACCACCTATTGCAGCAGCATGTGATTCAGATTGCGCAGCTTGCTCTATTGGAGAGTAAACTCCATAATGTACGTGCGGGTCTATAACTCCGGGAATAGATACTAATCCATCTGCATTAATTTTATGATCGCATGATGGTGTTTCATTTGTTAACTTTACAATTTTTCCTTCATCCAAAATGATATTTTTATCAATCATTCCATTAGGTGTGATAATGTGCGAGCCTACGATCAATGTATCATATGTCATCTAATTCTATTGCAAAATTCTAGTATTTTTACTTGAGTAAATGAATAAAAACTGATTTTATGATGAATATTACAGGGCTGGTGGTTTAGTGGTATAATGCCGCGTTCGCAACGCGGATGTCGAGGGTTCGATTCCCTCCCAGTCCATCTATAAATTATTATAGATAAATCATAGAAAAATATGTAATGAAAGTTTTCAACGGAAAACAGGCAGCGGAAGATTATATGGCAGCTCACACCTTGACATTTTCTACTCCTGATTTGACTCTTAAGCGATTTTCATTTTGGCTTGGAGATATTGTCCCTGATCCAAATAATAAAGAAGAAACAATGCCTAGATTAATGACCTACATAGAAGAAAAAGACTTTGCGCCAACTCAGGTTATAGACGATGATAGTTATGAACCATCTGGTGCTGTATTAAAATCTGGACTTTATGGTAGTGCAGATGCTAATTCTGGTAGTCAAACAAAATTTTGTTCAGAATGTGGTGAAAAAATTTCTGCCTCAGCAAGATTTTGTACTGAATGTGGTGCAGGTCAAGAATAGTAAAAAAATTAAAGATTAAATTTTATTTCCACAGTTTGTACAAAACTTTGCATTTGGTCGCAAATTAGAACCACATGAGGAACAATTTGTAGTGTTTGATGGGTTTGAAACTAGTGATGGATCAGGTGTAGGTAATGTTCCTGCATTATCGAAAGCGGTTGCGGCAGATATTACAGATGCTGGACCGCCAACAGGGTTTTCTGCTGTTCCAGAACGTGGTCCTGGTGGAGGTACCATACCACCTGGCATCATTCCTGGTGTACCCATTCCTGGCATTAAACCTGGAGACTGTGTCCCACCTAATGATTCTCCACCAGAAATTTTATCAATTGCCTTTTTAATTTCAAACATTACTTTGATTGATAAAAATTCCAATGCAGAATATGCAACAACATAATCTCCTAGTTTCTGAAAAAATTCCCTTTCCGTTAATTTTCCTTCCTTATACATATTGTTAGTATCAAGAAATGATTCATAGTAACCTTGAGATTCTTCGAATAGCTTGTTTAGTTTATCAGTTAAAAGATTTAATGTATCAACTTCTCCTAGAGACATGAATTTTAATCATATTTTACAATTATAATTACTTTAGGTTCCATCAAAAAATAATTGAGGCTAAATTATTCTAGTGCCTTATCAATCATTGTTTTGTAGGTTTCCTTAGAAGCAGCACCTACTTGTTGAGCAATTACTTGACCATTATTAAATATCATTAAAGTGGGTATGCTGAAAACATTGTATTTTGATGCCAATTCATTAGCTTCGTCCACATTCACTTTGACAAACTTAATTTTACCATCATAATCACTAGATAGCTCCTCTACAACAGGTCCAACCATTCTACATGGACCACACCATTCAGCCCAAAAATCAACAAAAACAGGCGTTGATGAACCTATAACATCTGTTTCCCAAGTTTTCGTATCTGAAACATGAACTACAGCCATATTCATCCTAAAAAAAATCTCCACTTAAATGTTCAGGTGATTAGAAATTCATAGAATATATTTAAATGAGATTTTAGATATGGTTACCTATGAGCTCGGATTTACGAATAAAAAAGTTAAGAGGTTCGGGAGGATATGTAATGGCTCAAGTTTCCGACGAGCAACAAAGAAAGGGAAACCTTGGTGGTCCAGATCTCTTTTTGGCACCGATAGGTAGACTAGATGAATATACAATTAAAAAATATTCTTGTAATATATGTGACAAAGAATATGATGGAAGTCCAAGAATTGAATATGAACATCCTAACGAGCAAGTAGCTGATAATCTGGTTCTTGTTGAACGAGGTCAATATCTTTGTATGGAATGTGGTTCACCCATTGCTGAATATCGAGAATTTCAAAAATCAGATGAATCAAGTGACATTGGTAATGCAAAACCAAGTGAAATGAGTGGAGAAGTCTTTCAGGAATTAAATGATAAACAAGAAGATTCAGAAAGTATAATGAATGAAATTATTAGTGAAAATACTGAGCAATTTGGAACCGCAAATGAGTCTTTAGGAGATGATCTTGAACCAACAGATGTAGATTCAACATTCAGTGCAATCACAGGAAAAGTAGTATTTGATGAAAATGCTAAGCAGATTGGTGTTGCTAAACAAGTAGGTGTTGATTCCAATAATAAAGTGGTTTTAGTTATCACAGATAATTATGGAAATGACAAAAGCATTGATTGGCAAAAAATTAAAAAAATTGGTGAGATTGTATTACTGGGAAATAGTGAAATAGAGAGGCAAAATCCCCCAGCTCCAGAAGGATTGAAGTGTTCAAACTGTAATTTTGATAACAAATCAGATGCCAAGTTTTGTGAAAATTGTGGATCGAAAGTATAGTAAGCACAACAAGATTTATCTAATCATCATAAAGGAAAAAACGTAACTTGGGATCATCTTCGATAAAAGGTATAGTAAAGGATATCATAATTGTAGCTATTTGTGTAGCAATAGTCTGGATTGGTCTACAGGCTTATTTTGGTGCCTCAAATCCATTTTATGTTGTATCTAGTGGAAGTATGTATCCAGAATTAGCAATGTATGACATTATAGTAATTACCGGGCATACACCATTTGAAGACGTTAGGGTTGGAGATATTATTGTATTTGATAGACCGAAAGATCATGATAGAGTTATCGTACATAGAGTCGTGGCTATAATTGATGATGACCCAAAAGTATTGAGAACGAAGGGTGACAATAATCAGGCCTCTATTCCTGGAACAGATTTTCCAATAACTGAACAGGAATATGTTGGAACTGTAGTTCATGTTATTCCACAAGTTGGGTATATAACAAAAGTTTTACAACCACCAATAAATTACATCATAATAGCTGTAATTGTTGGTATAATGATAATTAGACAAATAGCAAAAAAATACAACAAAAAAGATCTTGGAATAAATGATATAGATAAATCCAAATCAGACGAAAAAATAGATTATTTATTAAATGATAAAGAATATAGCTCTGAGGATTTTCTAACTAGGGATGAAAAATCTGTTGAAGGAATTAGTAAAGAAGAAACTAGGTCAATAGATGATATACCAGAATTTTTCCGCGATAAGGAACAAGATTCAGAAAAAGAGAAAGAATAACATTATTCTTTGGAATTATCTAATTTGAAAACTCGTTTAAAATAATCTGCGTTTTCAATAGTTTCCTCGCCAACATCTTGAATTTTTGCTAGATCTTTTGCAAGTCTTTTTTTATAACCAAGTTGCATCTGACGAGCAATCTGAATTCTTTGCGCTTGTGGAGAACCTGCCCCATGCATTGATTCTGTTAGATACCCAACTGCATTTCTGCCCATAGTCATATTTTCAATTAAACGCAAAATTCTCATTCTGCTTTCAACATCAACACCCTTTCTTCCTTTGAGGTATTTTTCCAGTAGTGGTCCAGTTATGGGGTTTCTTAATTCCGCTTCTGATGGCAGTGTAACCATTAATCCACCAGCAATATCTTGAGCAAATCTACTTATTTGATAAGGAAATCGTGTAACATTATGTTTGCATACATTTGCAAGCATATCATCACATTGCCAAACTCCAGATTTCATTTTTTCAGATTGATATGAAGCTGCAATTCCTGTACCATAGATGGATTCGTTTAGATGAGTCATTTCAATTAATTTATCTTTGATATGAGAAACTTTAGGCACACCATTATAATCTGCTATAGTTGCTGCAGCACCAATTAGTACATCACCTAAGCCAGTCTTACAAACATAACTTCTTCTATGATAACAAGTAAATCTCTCAACTAGCATTGAAGCGAACTCATATTCACCATCCATAAAGATCATTTCGTTTGGAATGAAAGCTCTGTCAAAGATTACCATTGCCTCCTGACCACCATATTCTGAGTTGCCCTGATCAATATCACCAGGTTCCATGCTTCTTGTATCGCAAGATTGTCTGCCATAGATGTAAGTTATTCCTGATGCATCCACTGGAATTGCTCCTACAATTGCATAATCCTTATCGTTTTCAGTTAGTCTCATGGTTGGCATTACAAGCATCCAATGAGAGTTTATACAACCAGTTTGGTGAGCTTTTGCCCCAGAAATGTATACACCCTTATCATTTCTTTCAACAATACGTACAAACAGATCAGGATCTTCTTGCTCAGATGGTCCTTTACTTCTGTCTCCCTTGACATCAGTCATTGCACCTCCAATTACCAGATTTTCATGTTGAACAGTCTTGATAAATTCTAACAATTTTTTATGATAGTTTGTTCCATGTTTTTCATCAAT
>CAZCFF010000011.1:0-22363 GCA_964497885.1 uncultured Candidatus Nitrosopelagicus sp. | reverse complement strand
TAGCAAAAGAAGGCGGTGACCCACAAAAAACAATGGAAGAAATTTCAAGAATTATTGAAGGAGATGTTAGTCTTGAAGTTGTTAGTACTGATTATGATGGAATGATGGAAGAAGGAAGAAGACTTCGTAAGTATGGTGATAATGTTGTAGTTAAATGCCCAATGACTGGAGACGGACTAAAAGCTTGTAAGAGTTTAACTGCAGAAGGAATTCCAGTAAATGTTACACTTGTATTTTCTCCAAACCAAGCTGTTTTAGCTGCAAAAGCTGGCGCCAAATATGTTAGTCCATTTATTGGAAGACTAGATGATATTGGTCATACTGGTATGGATTTGATTAAAGAAATTAAGCAGATTTTCGCAAACTATGATTTTAAAACAGAGATTCTGGTTGCAAGTATCAGACACCCACAGCACGTAGTTGATGCTGGAAAAATTGGTGCTCATGTTGTAACAGTTCCAGCTGCGGTTCTTGGAAAAATGCTTTCCCATACGTTGACTGACAAAGGTTTGAAGGCATTCCTAGCTGATTGGGAAAAGCTAAAATCAGAAAACCCAAACGTTGAAGTTTAACTAACTAGAATTTTAATTTGTATCAAAATTGGTAGGATTTTTAAAGAAAAATAAACCTCAACAGAAACTTCGTAAATTTATCAAAGAAAAAAAATATGCTGAGGCATTGAAATATAGTATAGATCTTGAAAAGGATGAAAAGTACAAAAATGATACTGATATCGCATTCATCATAGGTACAATTCATTTTCTGAAAGGCGATATTGAAAAAACCTTATCATATATGAATAAGGTTTTAGAAATTGCAGAATATGATGTTGATGCACTCGTACTGAAGGCTAGTATTCTTGCCGGTGTGAAAGACAAAAAAGGAGCAATGGAATGCTGTGATAAAATAAAAGAAATAGATCCTAAAAATACTACAATGCAAAAAATACTCTACCAATTCAACGAACTTTAAAAACTAATGCTGATTTTTCCACTGATAACGAAATTCTTCTTCGAAAAGGTCTTTTGTAATTTCATCTGTTTTTAGTATCTTTTTCTTATATTTTTTCAAAAGACATTCCTTACACATACAATCATTATCAGTGATCTGTTCTTTTGATAGTTTTGGCAAACTGGTACACCAACATGTGACATCATCCTCTTCACAAGTAAACACATTTCCACATTCAGAACATTTTTTTTCCAATTTATCTAAAACCTCTAATTGTGGCTAATCTACAGAAAATCGATCATCATCATTCATGTGACCTTTGAGCTGACTATCAACTGCATCAGCTTTGACATCTAATTCATTTAAATTTCCAAATTTTTGATAGGTAAGTTTTTCTAAAGTTTCAATGATACTTTTTGCCGCTCTATATTGTGGGATTCGGGGATCCAAAAGTTCGCCATATAATCCCATACCATTAATACCATTTAGTTTAGCATATCCTAAGATTAGTCCATTGAATCCTGTTATAACAGATTCATGAGGTGTAGTTTCAATACCAAGATTACGTATTTGTTCAAGTAATGCTTTGGAAGTAGTCGTTACATATGTGGTTGGGTGTTTTCCAAATTGCTTGCTGGTATGAAATCCACCAACAGTGTAAATAAATTTTGCATCATATTTTTTTGCTACATCAATTACATCTTGGCATAATTCATTTAATTCATCATTTTGTTCTGGTTGTCCCCTTCCACCTCCAAAAATTATAATATCGTTTCCGTATTTGTATTCCCAATATTCTTCCGGTACTTCGATATAACCACCTTTATCAAACACGTATGGAGTCGTAGATTTTACTGAACGGAATGGAACAGAATTTAATGCTTTATTAATAAAATTAACAACTATACTTCCAACGTTACCCATATCCTGCATTGCAGCTATGATTAATGGCTTGTTTATGTCAGGCTCTGATTTATCAACAAACTCCATCTTAACTACCACCTAGTACTGTCAACACCTTTTTAGGGATATCATTAAGCCTTGATACTCCTAACGTTCTTTCAAATCCTAAATATTTCAAATTAGTTGCAATTATTGTTGCATTTGATGTATCCCTGCCCACTCCAAGCGCAACCATTTGGATTCCAAGAGATTTGAGCAATTTAACAGATGAACGAACTGCATATGGATCTGAAGGTTCCCCATCTGAGAGTGTCAAAAAAATATCGGGTTTTTTTGAACGCAGAATAGGATACATTTTATCATAAACCTCAGCTAATGGGGTTCCACCATTAGCTGGAATCTGTGCCAGTCTTTTTGCACATGAATTATTCCATTGAAGATCCTCTGGCTTAACAAGCCAGCATACTACTTGTCTTCCAGTTGTATTAAATGCATATACAGAGAATTTGATCTTTAGAAAAGCTAGAACTTCACATAGGGCTAAAGTAGCTTTTTTGTAATCTATCTGCTGATCAGTAATACTCGATGAATGATCAAGTAAAATTACAATTCGTGTTTTAATTGATTTCTTAAGATCTGTTATGAATGGCTGATCAAAGCCTTCAAGGTACACGTCACTATCAAACTCGTCACCATGAAAAGAATGGTATTCTTTCCATCCAGTTTTCCATTCTTTAAATCTGGTCTTTAAATTATTTATCAAGTCTTGATCAAAAATTTTGGTTTCATCGGCATTAGACATTTCAGGAATCTGTATTCCTATTGTTCCACTACTCAAACCCTTTTTCTCATTTTTCTTATTTTCCTCTTTAATCACTTTAAATTCTTCAGAAACTGCTTTTCCCTGTAAAATATTTTCTGGGTCAATTTTTCCAAAATCTTCTTCCCTTGATTTTCCAATTTTTTTCATTGCTTTGATAAAATCGTTAGGTGTTATGGCAATTCCAGGTCCTTTCAATGGAACAGAAAGAGGAATTGAAATAAGAGCATCAATATCTAGAATCTTTAAAATTTCGGGGATCTTTTTTTCTATCCATTCTGTATCATAATCATTTTTAATAGAATCGTTAAGAACATTTTTGGCAAATTTTACCGCTTGAACTACCTTGTTAAAATTACTTGGCTGCATTTCACCTTTTATGTCCCCAAACAAAAAATACTGATAGAATGCTTCAATCATTCTAGATTTTCCAAAAACCGAACTTAGGTTGTTCCTAGCCAGCCACATATTTGTATAATTGAATATCAGTTCTTCAGTCATTCCTTTCCAAACTTTTATGCCTAGAAGTTCGATTCTACGAGTCTCTATAGTATTCAAAATAAAACCATATGCATGATCATTACTAAGGATTTTTTTACAGTGTCTTAATCGCATTGCTTCATACCAAATTGATGTTCTAAACTGTCGATATTTTTGGAAACTATCTCCATAATACTGATCATTTGGGATGAGTAATACCCTTTTTTCTTTTAATCTTGTTTCATTCTGTTTTATTTTTGAGAATTCTACAGTTACGTTTTCTTTTTCTGACCAACGCCTTACAAGAAACGTAGCAATATCAATTAAAGTATCATTTCGTAGTTGAATAGATTGCATTATCTATCAAACATTGAAGTGATAATATCATTTACCTTTTGAAATTCTACATTTCCCCATTGAGAATATACATTTCCAAAAACAATCTTTGCTGCCTCCTTTGCTGAGGATCCACCTTCTAATAATTTTGCATACGCAATGGTTTCTCTCATAGATGGGGAATAATACAATTCTTCAACAGCAGATGCTTGACGTAATGTATTTGCGAGTTTAATCCCCTGTAAAACTTCATCTTCATTTGGATTTTTTACATGCCTTTTGATTATTTTATATTCAATATCTTCAGGCGGATAATCTAATCTTATTCTAACTGGAAATCTACTTAGAAGCTGTGGAGGAAGTTCTTTGGTTCCAACATGTGTTAAGGGATTAATAGTTGCAATTGCAAACCACGAGTCAGCTGCCTTAATCACTTGACCATCAGATTCCTTGAGAACAATCTGTTTACGATCATCCAATGCCTCATCTAATCGCAATAAAACATCAGCTTCTGCTGCGTTGAGCTCATCAAGATACAAAATACTGCCTTCTTTCATTGATTTTACCAAAACTCCCTCATCAAAACCAATGTTTCCTTCGGATAACGACTTGGTTCCTATGAGATGGCTTTCTCTTGTTCTAAGACTAAAGTTGATTGATTCTAATTTTTTTGATTTGTGTGCTGCATATTCTCTTACCAACGAAGTTTTACCAGTTCCTTTTGGCCCTATAACTAAAACAAATAATCCTTTTTCAAATGCACTGTCTAGAACATCCATCGAGTTATTCCAATCCAGGTAAGTTGATTGTTCGCTTTCATCTACTGATTGCTCGCTTTGGTCTGACAAAGTAACATTTTTGAGATGAATACTTTATTTAAGACTAATTCAGCCCAGTATTTTTTTATACATAAGATTTGAGGCTAAACCTGATCTAACTGTTGTTTTCATTTTTGGGAATCTACTGTTCTATTTAATTGAAATATTTTTATCATAAATTCAGTGTCACAAGTAGAGTCTATTTATGATATTTGCCTTGCAAAATTACAACAGAATTATAATAACATTGATCCTTATTTGTTAATGAAAATTATGTATCTTGAAAGAACTGTTTCTACAAATATTGCATTGGAACAAAAGGGTGAACTTCCTAATGCACCACCTATGGTAGAGATTGAGATTAAATTCAAGGAAGGAACAAATACAGACAAAGTAATTTATGAAATGCAATCTCGTGGAATTCCAGCTATGCATCATGGTAAAGAAATATTCGTGAAATCTACAATGACAGCTAATGATTTGTGTGATCTCGCTTCAAATCCAGATGTTGAAATGATTCACGGTAATGCAACTCCAGCGTCATGGTAATGTTTAGAACTTAGTAATTATGTTCGTCAAAGTCAGAACCTAATGGTATACTAGCAATCACAGTAGATTCTGTGGCTTGGAATGTTATGTCACCACCTTTTTCAAATTCAGTGAAAACTCTCCTGAGCAATAATTCGGTAAAAATGGACCATTGCATCCCCATGCTATGTTGAATAATAAAATGATGTATTTCACCATCAATACGATGGTCTGATTCCATACCAGAGCCTCGCATATAATCCTCAAGTGTTTCTATAGTGCGTTTTAGATCATAACCACCTTTCATGAGCATAACTGAATCTTTTATCGTTACAAACAGAGTATCAATGATTTTAAGAATATCTTGATTAGATATATCTCCACCTAAGCTTTCGAGAATTTTTTGTGGAACTGGAATCATTCCCATTTTTTTTGCAAACCTATCCCATCCTATATACTTCATGAGAATTTGTTTTACCAGCATGTTTTGAGACATGTTTTTCTCTCTCGCTTCAGCTTCCAAATCATCTAATAGTTTTGACGGGAGGCGATAGCTCATAGTATCAGTTTCTTCCTTTATTTTTGTATGTGGTTTTCGTCTAGTTGACGTCAATGATGTAATAATGCGTTGCGGGTATTATTAATGATAGTGTATAGAAGAACTAAACCCCCCATTTATGGGGAGCAGCTGGGGGGTTTGGGATTATTTCTACGTGGATAAATTCACCTGTAACTTTGGAAGAAATTGATTTCACTTTACTTTGGTAGAGAAAATGTTTTTTTCCTTCCATAGTGATTTCACCAGAAACTCTAATCACATCATTATCTTGGAGTTTTTGGATTCTTCTATACACAGTACTAATTGGAATTCCAGTTTCATCTGCAATTTTGAAGGCAGATTTTGGAAAATCTTGTGTGTTTCTAAGTAGATCTCTAGAGTATTTGTCGGCCATGATCTGTAGAATTTGTTCAATCTTTTCTTTTTGCTCTATTGGAATGCCATTTAGAACAGTTTGCATGTATAGTATACTTGTAGTTTACATATAACGAAGTTGTCCGCTGTGTAACACATTGTATACTTGTTGATTATATTTTATGATAAACTTGTTTGATTATGGTTGATAATAAGAAAGGAGAAAACCTATATGAATTGAATTTTGGCCACACAAAGGATGAATGGGGAACTCGTAAAAAACGAAAGAAAAATTCAGACACAACAATTGAAGCATACAAATTAAATGATGAATAGTATGTTATTTGTGATTCTTTTCTAAAATAGACTTACTTTTTTCGATACTTTTGAATAAACATTTTTCCGAACAATGTGTAGTATTTTCATTTTTTAGTTCTTTATTGCAAACAACACATCTTTTTTTCATAATATTAGTAATTTGATAATAAATAAAGCGGAATCGTAGATTTTCAAATCTGAAAACAATATTGGTCTCAAAAACAAGGAATTATGATATATTAATCGTCTATTAGATCAAAATAGAGCTGATCAAGTTCTACTAATTCTTCGAATATGTGGCTATTTTTGCAAATGATTCATCAAGGGTTTTATGAAGAGATTTGTTCCACTCGTTAAATCCTTCAGGTTTTTTAGGATAATTTCTATAATGTTCAACCAACCATTGATTTTGTTCTGATGTATATTTTAGTCCACTAGCAACTGTCTTATTCATAGCACCACGAATAATCATACCTAATTTTGTTAATCCTGAAAAATCTGGATGTTCACCCTTACTGATAGATTCAACATCAAGATTTCCCAAAAAGTGTTTCATGCCATAACTAATCTGTTCGTTAGTTAGTGTTTGTACTAGTCTTCTAAAAAGTTCAAGTCCAGCAGTTTTGTAACCGTATTCTTCAATAAAATCAAGATTGTATTGCCATAATCCTTTTTCTGTAACATCATTTGCTTCAATCGCATCTACAACATTTTTACCATTAATGGTGCCAGCAATCAGGGCTGGACCTATTCCTCCAGCATCAATTGGTTTTGGCATCCATGCGGAATCTCCAACAAGCATGTAGCCTCCAGAAACCATACAGTCATTTTGTCTTCTTACAGAAACTTGAAACACTCCTGTGTTATTGTGAATGTCTCCAGGGTCTTGTGATAGTTTTGCATTCTTAATTGCTTTGTTTCTTTGAAGATATTCTTCCATTAACGATGCAACATTATCTTTTTTTCCAAGCCTTTGATTTCTCTGGTCTAAAATTGATTTTTCAACACCTAATCCTATGTTTACCTTATTGTCAGCCTTTGGAAAAACCCAGCCATATCCACCAGGTGCAATGTCTTGGTCTAGGTGAATAATACAATAATCTGGATCAAACTCCGTGAGATCTTCTTCACCTTTATCAAAATACATAATGTGTCTGCCTGTTGATTCTAGATCACGTCTGTCTATTTTTTTCTCAACTTTTGTCGAATTCTCAAGTTGGTTTCTAAGCATTGAAGTAACTCCTGTTGCATCCACTACAACTTTTGCAGTTTTTTTGTATGGTTGTTTTGTTTTGTTATTGATACCTTGAACTCCTATTACTTGTGGTCCATCATAGATTAGATTTGTAAGATTAATTTCAAAATCAAAGTTAACCCCCATCTTTTTTGCTCTTGCATTTTGTATTTCGGGTAGTTTTTGGCGATTAAGCATATAGCCATCACCATCAAATGGAATCGCAGTTTCTTTATCAGGTGAGAATGCCATCACTCCTTTTACATCATGCTCAATTTCTGGGGATGTCCAAGGAACTTTTATCCGTTCTGTCATGAAATCTACTGCTTCCTTTGAACAGGCATCACCACATGTCCAACCTGGATTTGATTTTCGTCCAGGAAGGTTTTCCGGATTTCTGTCAATTGAAAGAATTGATAAATTCTGATTAGAGTAATATGATATAGCTTGAGCCACAATTGTTCCAGTTAGACCACCACCTGCTACTATAACATCATAATCAGTATCCATAATTCTTGAATCCTACAACTTTATTTAAAACAATACTGGTCAAAACTAAAATTTATTGGATTATATTTCAAGCAGTTTTCGATATACATCTATTATTTCCTTTTTTACATATACAGGTGTGTAGATCTTCATTCGGATTGGATCTTTTTCTTCAAGTTTTATGATCTTTTCAAGTAAACTCTGCTTTGAAAAACGTAAATACAAAGATGAATTATCAATTCGATTTTCTAGATTATTTAATATCAGATCTAGCTCAGATTTTGGCATCATTGATATGAGTTTTTTTATAAGTTCATAGGCCTTTATTTTTTTAATTTGTATATGGAGCATAAATATTGGATTTCCAAAATGGCCAACTAGTTCGTGCTTCAAAATATCATCTTTTTCGATCGTAAAAAGATCATAAAATACATCATACACTTTCTGAAAATTTTCAGTGGCATGTAATATTAACTCAATCGTGACATCAAGCTTTTTCTGATTTTTTAAATTTTTTTGAATTATCAAGCCTGGAGTAGAGTGATTTCTGCTTCTGCAGTTCTAACAAGTTTGACTTTTTCTAAACCAACATGTCTGAGACGTATAACTTTTTTTGAAGCTGCCATTATGTCTGAATTAATTTTTCCATAACATGAAGCCTGGACAAATTGATCCAATGTCATATTTCTAACGGTTTTCTCTATAACATCTTTTGCAACTAGTCTTAATGCATGTTTTCTAGATGTATTAAGTTCTCTATGGCTCAAGGCTAGAACCTTGATTCTGAAAATATATCCATCTTGAGTTTCAGCATCCAAAATAAAATTTATTTTTGAAGAACCGCGTCTTATTAAACTTCTAAGAAATTCCTTGGCATATTCATACCTCTTAAAAATTGTAGTAGCTTTTTCTTGATTAACTTTATCCACTTGGAAAAATAATTTGTATTGATGCTGTGAAGGATCACCCTTTAAAATCTCAAATAATGTAACCTCTAAAACTCTCCCTTTTGCTGTTTCATCACTTGTTACTGGTATGTAGGCAATTGGAATATTGTTAAATGCGTCTGGAGCTAAAACTGTCACCCATTTTTTCTCTTTCCATTTATCTTTTATTTTACGTGTTTTTCTTCTAACCAATTACTAACGACCTCAAATTCCAAAATATAAGTGTGCCACCTTTAGATCGTTTTCTTTCCAACGTATTTTTGTAATTGCCTAGGAATTTCAATATGCCCATCTTTTGTCTGAAAGTTTTCAATTATTGCAACCATAGTTCGTTCTGTTGCAACAAGGGTACTGTTCAGTGTGTGGACATATTTAGTATCCTCATTTGTTCTATCCCTAAATCTAATTTTCAGTCTTCTAGCCTGATACTCAAGGCAATTTGAACACGATGCTGTTTCGCGGTAGGCATTTTGACCAGCCATCCAGGTTTCTAGATCGTATGTCTTGGCAGAGATTTTTCCCATATCACCACTTGATAAAAGCATGACCCGATATGGAATTTCAAGTTTTTGAAAAAATTCTTCTGTTATAGCAATCATCTTTTCATGCTCCTTCCACGAATCTTCTGGTCTGGAAAAAATGAATTGTTCAACTTTTTCGAATTGATGCACTCGAAAAATTCCTTTTTGATCTTTTCCATGAGCTCCAGCTTCTTTTCTAAAGCAGGGACTTATAGCAGCACATCTAAGGGGAAATGAGGCTCCATCTAGTATCTCATCTGCGTACATTGATGCCATCGCATGTTCAGCAGTTCCAATTAGATACAAATCCTCTCCATCAACCTTGTAGATGACATCTTTGAAATCTTCAGCTATTATGGCTCCTTCCATAGATTTTCTATTAATCATATATGGTGGTTGAAATAATGTGAATCCCTTATCACTCAAAAAGTCTAACGCAAATTGAATCAATGATTGGTTTAATTTTACTAAATCACCTCTAAGATAATAGAATCTCGCTCCAGCTGTTTTTGCGGCTCTTTGAAGATCAACCAGGTTCAGTTTTTGGGTGATGTCAATATGATCACTTATCTGAAAATCAAATTCTGGTATATTGCCCCATTTTTTGACTTCTTTGTTTGCTGAATCATCTTCACCTATGGGAACTGTTTGGTCAAAAACATTCGGAAGTGTTAATATCAATTTTGAATATTCCAACTCTGTTTTATTTTGAGTTTCTTCTAATTCAGCTAGTTGATGAGAAACCAACTGCATTTCTTGGATTATTTCATCCGTATCTTGACCGGCTTTTTTTGTTTCAGCAATTTTTAATGACATCTCATTTTTTTTCTTTCTAAGATCATCAGTACTAATAATATACTCTCTTCGTTTTTTATCAAGGTCTAGTAACGAATCGAGGTCAAATTCTACATGTCTATCCCTGAGCATTTTCTGGATTTTCTCAGGATCCTGTCTTACTGTTTTGATATCTAACATTATTCAATCACCTTTAATGCAAGTTGAATATGCTCTAAAACTTCATCAACAGTTGAGATCAATTTTTTTGTATCTCCCCGATTCTTAAAACTAACAACAAGCTGATCACCAAGATTTTCAATCTTAAGTGATAAATCTTTTGGAAAATCAATATTATCTGGTTCTAACGCCTTTTTTACTGCAATAGCCTTTTCATCTGAAAGTCTATTGAGCGATATTTGGATCTTGCAAGTTAGTGACATTTCCTTCTAAATAATCTAAAAAGTCATCTAATTTGTCTTTAGTTATTTTGGCTCCTGCAGCAGCATCATGTCCTCCTCCAACACCATCAAATTTTTCTGCCCCCTTTCTCATTAATGAGCTCAGATTTATGTTAAGATTACAGTTATTCGACTTTCGTGAGGAAAACTTGATCATTCCTTCTTCACCATTTGTACGTAATATCACAATTTTACCAGTATTTTTGGGCGAACCAGCAATAATTGATGTTATTGTACCTGTCATCATCTCAGGTATGATTCCCTCACCATTGACCATAACACAGGTCATATTTTCAGCAGTTCTCCATCTCTCGTTTGATAATGCATTCATGTAATCGCGGATTTTTTTCCTATATTCAGATAAGATCTTTTCACCCTCTTGTAACATTTTATGTCTGTCACCCATGCAGATCGATATGCCAACTCCAGATTTGTTTATACGCCCACACGAATTCAAAACAGTCGAAAACTCTCTAACATCTCGTAAGAAACTTCTTTGATCCTCTTTTGGAAATGTAAAAGTGTAGCCGATTAATTCTTCCAATATTTCTGTCATATTTTTGCCTGAAGCAAATTTGGAAATAGATTCAATAAGATGGCGTTTTTCATTATCAGATAATTCAGCGGGAACACGCCACCTTCCGTTTTCCTTTAGCGGAATACCTGAAGAATTAAGCAATGAGAAACAAGAACTTCTATTCCAAGTCAGTCCTTCTATGAATGGCTGGGAAGTAAATGCAAGTGCATCAGATAGTGGTCGAGTTTCCCTACCAACAAGAAGCAGATCTAAATCTACGTCAATTTGTCCGTTAGATTTTGCTGTATTGAGAATATCTGAGTTCATGCCAATAAATGATTTTTTCTCTCCTTTGTCTTGCCTATCTCCTATAGCAGAAATTACAGCAATTGCTGCAAGATCTTCATTTTCTTTGTTGAGTGATTTTGATGCTAAATATGTCATTCCGCCAGCGCAAATTTCCAAACCTCCATCAATACCAAATTTCCAAGCATTGATCACTCGTTCATTATCATACTCTTCTTCTGGAATTTCATGGTGATCAAGTACAAGCCAATCTTCACCCAGTTTCTCATCTAATGCATTGGCAAATCCACCAGCCAGATCAGTGATTATATGAAAATCCCTTGAATCACTAGACAGTCTATCAATCAAATTATTGTTGAATTCATTAGTAGTACTAATAGTGCATCTTATCCCTTCTCTAAAAAGTGCTTTACCAATTATACTTGCTGAAGTTAGCCCATCACAATCAAGATGTGATATTATTGAGATGTTTTTTTCCGATTTAACTAAATCAGAAATTACATCCTTAAAATATGATAGTGATTCGTTTAGACTCTTTCCCATCACTCTAGTTGAGCGACTACAGACTTATATTTCCAATTTTTAGGGATGCGACCAATTTTTTTATAATACATTGATAGTCGATGGACTTTGGCTTCAATCAGTTCAAGTGAACGTATATTTCTTCTGTCACTTTTGTTAGATTTTAGGTGTTTTTGTAGACCAATAGCTTTGTTAACAATATTGTTCAGATCTTCAGGTATTTCGGATTGCAAATCATTTTGATCTAAAATCTCACATACTGTTTTGTTGATTATTGGCTTAATCAGAGGTATCGCATGCTGATCTCTAAGTTTTATGCCAATTTGACTTGATGTATAACCATCTTTAGCATATTTGATAACTATGTCTTCAATCTCTTTTTTATCCTGTTTGACCCATGATGAAAATTTTGATTCTATTGGTCTTGTTGAATGTGCCTTTCCATTATTATGAGTATGAAGTCTTCCCATTGGGTTAAATCTCTAAAAAACTAACATAAACGTTACTTAATGCTAGATCTCAGTGGCTTTCAACGCTGAAAGTGAGAAAAAAGTTAAATAATAACATATATCAAATTTTGATAGATACAAATGAACAAATCAATAGTATTTGGCGTACTTCTTGCGGGTGTTATCTCAATGCCCTTAATGTTGGCTGGTCCAGCATTTGCTCAATATGGTTCTCAGTATGGTGGTGAAGACACTGCTACTGGTGCCTTTGGATCACTTGAAGAACAGCTAGAACTCGCAAAGCGAAAAGTAGATGCAGCGGAATCTAATCCTGCCACTGGATCAGGAACACCATATCTTGACGCAGATGGTATCTTTGGTGCATCAGCTATTGCTGGTGGTATATTTGGCGGAATTGCTGCAGCCTTCCTTATCAGAGGAAGATCAGGCAGATACGCTGCATACGGACGCGGTTAGAATTTTCCTCTTTCCTTATTTTATTTCATATAGTTAGATTATAGTGCGCAGAAATATGTTAAATCTGAAAATAACAGAAATGTATATATGCATTCCAATCAGTCATTTTATTGATGATTCCTATATTTGGGACAGTACTAAGTATTCTATCTAGCGTCACTGGACAAATAGGACCAAGCTACGATCCATTATTTTATGACGTCATGCTATACATCTTTGGCACTATGATGTTTTCAATATTCCTTCTTGGAATAATTGGATATTGGATTCGTGTTCACGGTTGGGGATATAAGGACAATCGTGAGAGATGGGTCGATGAACTCGATAGACACTTCGAAAATGAAGGAATAGGTCTTATTCCAGATAACGGAAAATACTGGTAATCTTACCAATCTTCATTCTTTTTCATTTTATTCATTAACAGACTTTTAGTATTTGTTGTTCTTTCTATTTTTATGGATGAGAATCTTTGTGGTATATGCAACAAAGAGGTTTCAGAACATACACCAGAAGAATGGGCAAAATGTCTGAAAGCTGAAGATGATGCAATGCTTGATAAAATAAGGCGTCATTATGGCTCAAAGTCTGGGACTGAAAAAAACTGAATTTTTGGACTACAAGTCAGGTGGCAAAAAGTCCTTGTCCTTAGATTCTTCATATTCCTTTGAAGTAAATTCAGCTTTATAGTGCTGACCTTGAATTAATGGTGAGTTGATGAATAAATCCGATTCCATGCCATTAACCAATATTCGTGATTTTGTCAAATCCATATCCTTTAGTGGGAAATCCCATACCCATAGAAAATGACCAATTTCAAATGGGTATTTTTCTTCCCATTCTGCATAGATGGTGCCATCATCGGTTATAGTATACAAACTCCGTTGACATATTTCAAATAATTCCAGACCACCTTCTTCAACATTATCAAATCCTATATTGGCTGGTACATCAGCTTTCTTTTTATCAACATATAATTCAAAAGTGGCAGATATTTTGTATGGGGTATCTCTCTCATTGATACATGCTTTGAGTGGATCACTCTGACCTAGAAAACCCTGTATTATACTACTTGTAACACCAACAGAAACACCAATTGCAAGTAGTATGATAAGAAATCTTATTGTTTTTTTTCGCTTCGTTGGATCTCCTAGTCCTGGCCAACGCATACATAAAATAGAATAGATTTGCATAAAGTCGTTTCTATCGCACCATTATACTGATAGTATCAAATTGATCCTGATGATCGGCAATATAAAATGTGATTGGGGTAGAATCGATTTCAACCCATTCTGATACCCCTCTATATTCAAGAAAATCCTCCACAAATACACCTGGACCAGAACACCTGACGAGGACATTTTTTTCAGTTTTTAGAGGTATAGGCAGGCGTAAAACTTTGCCTCTCCTCTCATCTTGTATGTTTATTGTAAATTCATCTTTTTCTAACCTAACTTTTCCCTTAAAATAACTTTCAGCAATATCAAGTTTTTCAATTTTTAAAATAATCTGGAACATATCTAAAATAATCTATTTTAGATAATTATTATTTTTGGAGGAAAAACCCAAATCAAAATAAATTAAAAGAAAAAGGTTTGTTGGTTAGATTACTTTCCAGGGTCTTGTAGCAAATGTTACCACATATGCAGCGGCAATCATGATACTTTGATACCATATCATACCCCATCCAATTGGCTTTACAATAATTTCGCCCTCAACTACTACAGTTTGTCCCGGTCCAAGACCTGGTCCTACTTTGTCTACATTAAGCTGAGTGTGTACATGATAGACACCTGGCTCAAGTGCTTTTGCAGTCACTTTGTAGGGTGTAATAGAGTTTCCGGGTATTTGGAATACAACACCTGGTGGATCTCTAGCCATTATCTCCCATCTGTTACCGGAGTTAGTAGATTCTGAAAATAGGGAAACCCAACCTCGTTGATCTCTTTCAACAAGACTTACAAGTTTTCCAGACATTGTCAAAGTCTCACCAGTAGCAAGGGATTGTCTGTTGAACGTTTCATCTTCAATTTTGATAAAACGACTCTGTAATTGTGCCTGTACACCGTGGGCTTCAGCAGTTTGAACCATCACGAGCAATTGTGGAGCTAACGTGCCAAGAACAAATACTGCGCCGAGTGCAAAGACTAGTAATTTTTTATCGACCATACATATCCCGTATAAATCAAAGAATTAAAGATAGGATATAAGTTTTGACGAAAAACTCGATCATGAGAGTGATTTGATGCTAAAAAACAGGCAGTATTTTGAGAAAAATTACCAATTTAACATATCATATCAGAAATATTAAGAAAGATTTTTAAGCATTCTCTAGTTATAATCGGCATATGACTCTTCCAAAGGGATTTGGTAGTGGCGGTGCAGGCGGGGCTTCTCGTTCTGATGTTGAAAAGATGATCGGTAGACGTATAGAAAATTATACTGGTCTGATTACACTTTCATACTTAGGAGCATTTTTTGCTACTACCGCTGGAACTATGGTCGGATATCTATATTATCCATGGGCATATGCTTCCGCAAGTGGTCACTACGCCATGATTACCCTCACAGTTGTTGAGGCTATAGGATATCTATTCTGTGTTAAAGTTGCAGAAGAAGGTTCAACCAAGAAAAGTAATGGTCAGATAGCTGCGGCTTTGGCTGGTACTACTGCTGTTGCCTTGTATGTAGCATTATACATAGCATAATAAAACATCCTCATCTTTTTCATATTTTTATAACGATTTTACCTCGTTTTTCCTCATGAATCACGAGTTACCAGTTTATCGATCCTCGAAATTTCATAAAATTTTATATAGTCAAATCATCGCTAAAAATTAATGGTCTGGCTTAGACGATGTACTCACTACTTATTCATAGTAGTAGTTGCAGTTAACTCAACTCTGTTAACAATTAACTCAGGAGACTATATCTTCTATACCGACTGGGCTTGGACATCATTCGTAGTTTTCTCTATCGCCAATACTTTGATGACGGTAGTTGGAGCTGTTTATTACATTACATTTACGGGTGTTCCTGGTACAGGCGCGTATTACGGCTTGATAATGCAGGTCTATACATGGGTCGCTAAAGTTGCATGGTTTGCACTTGGTTATCCGGTGGATTTCATTGTTCATCCAATGTGGATTCCATCATGCATGTTATTGGATTTGGCATATTGGGCCACGAAGAAGAATAAGCACTCGCTGATATTCTTTGGTGGAGTTTTAGTGGGAATGTCAATGCCGCTCTTCAATATGGTACAATTGATGATGATTGCGGACCCGCTCGAGACTGCGTTCAAATATCCAAGACCAACGTTGCCTCCATACATGACACCGATAGAGCCGCAGGTCGGTAAGTTCTACAACAGCCCGGTAGCTTTGGGTGCTGGTGCAGGATCGGTTCTGTCAGTAACGTTTGCAGCATTGGGCTGTAAGCTCAATACGTGGACGTATAGATGGATGGCCGCATGGTCAAAGTGGGACTAAAATACCCAAAATCCTTTTTTCCTTTTCATTTTTCTATTTAGTGGTAATTATCGAAGATAACGAAGTTTGTATTTAAGCTATTTGCCCTAGATCAAATAATTCTCTACCCTTTGTGATCTTTTGATGACTTAGAATTACAAAACAATTTTTTTAGATCATGAAGTCTGACTCAACAAATTCAACTGCACTCGTACGAACCAAAACCATTTGTAAAATGGGCTGGAGGAAAAAGGCAGCTTTTACCCGAATTAGTAATGAATTACCCACGAAAATTTGATACCTATTTTGAGCCATTTCTTGGAGGTGGTGCTGTTATGTTTAATTTACTATCTAAGCATCCAAATTTGAAATGTCATGTATCTGATTTGAACTCTAATTTGATTTTGGCATATGTGGCAATTAGGGATAAAGTAACAGAACTTATAGAATCCTTGGAGAATCATGCCAAAAAATATCAGAATAATCATAGTCAGTATTATTATCGGGTAAGGGAATCAGAACCTACTTCACAGATCGAGCAAGTGTCAAAATTGATCTTTTTGAATAAAACATGTTTTAATGGTCTTTATCGAGTGAACAGTAAAGGCAAGTTTAATGTCCCGTTAGGCAAATACACAAATCCGAATATAGTAAATAGAGAGAATTTACTCACAGTAAGTCGAATCTTACAATCTTCAAATATCGAATTTTTCTGCAGAGATTTTGAAGCAATTTTACATGATACAAAGAAGGGTGATTTCGTATATCTTGATCCACCATATCAGCCAGTGAGTAAAACTGCTAATTTTACAAGTTATACCACCAGGAATTTTACTGATGATGATCTGGAAAGATTAGCAACAATTGCAGAAAAATTACATTATAAAGGATGCAAAATATTAATCTCAAATTCGAAATCAAAAAAGGTCCAAAAATCATTTTCGTCATCAATCTGGAAGATGAAGGAAATTCATGTAAACCGTGCAATAAACTCAAATTCAAAAAAACGAACAGGCCATTCTGAAATCCTCATTAAAAATTATTAAAGCTCCGAGCGGGATCTGAACCCACGACCTTTACATTACCAATGTAACGCTCTACCAGGCTGAGCTATCGGAGCATACCGATTTGCTATCAAAAATACTTATAATTCTTGATAAAGAATTTCCAAACTAAAAACTGTTAAATTTCGCTGGAATCTTAGCTAGCCTGTTGCAGGAGTAGTCAAGCCTGGCCAAAGAAGGCAGTGATGCTTTTGGACACGCGGGACTTAAGATCATAAAAATGGGTGATCCCGTCTCTCAGGAGTTCGTGAGTTCGAATCTCACCTCCTGCACTGTTATTTTATTTGTTTAATTCCTTTAGCATTCAGAACTTCGTAAACATCGGGAAGTCCGAAAACATAGCCAACATGTACGCAGTCCTTTTCTTCACAGAGCTGACAGTAGAGCTCACCATTTTGAATTGCCACTTCAGCAATTCTATTTTTAATATTATCTTTGAGAATAATTCTATCTGCATCAACTGAGACTTTTTCTAATTTTGGTGCATAACGAGCAAAGGTTTTGTCTTTTTTCATCACGTCTTCCAGTAGATATGTAACATATCCTGCAAAACTGTTGACACCCTTCATTGTCAACTCATCTTTGTTCTTTTGGTATGTTTGGTTAAATTTATCGTAAACTGCTTCTGATATTGTTATTGATTTGAATCCAGGTTTTGGCATATTATGTACCTTACCGTAAATTAAAGTACTCAACTATATAACGTTTTTTGTTAGTATTTTTTTTACTACCGAGAATCAGCCTTATACCTGATAAATACAATTTAGCATATGGCAAGAGGTTATCAGACTGAAGAAATAAAAGAAAAACTGGTAAATTTACTTGGTAATTCTAAAACAGGACTTTCTGGACTTGAAATTTCTGAGCGATTAAACATTAATCGTATTACAGTAACAAAATATCTTAATGTGTTTGCTGCTGAAGGTCTGATTAAACAAAAAAACATTGGAAATGTTAATCTGTGGTTTATTGAGGCTGGCACAGAAAAATTTCGTTTTCCGGATGATCTTTTCAGAGTTAAAACCAAATACCTTGAATATGTAACCGCACGAAAGGAAAAGTTAGCATATAATCTAGTTAGAAATTCTTTTCACTCTACAGCACAACCAGTGAAGATCATAACGGAGATTATTGTTCCTGCGATACAATCAGTACATAGTATTTTTGATGAAGGTAAGATTGGGAAATCTGAACTCAATTTTCTTGAAAAAATCATTTCAAATTCTATACAAATTATTAATCTTGAAAATTTTGAAACTGATCCAAAAAAGAACGTAATTGTGATATCAGCTGATTATCAAAGTACTCTCTTTTCAGAGGCTGCATCTGCATCTTTCCATTCTGGTGGTTGGCAGGTTTATTCACTAGGTGACATGTCTTCATCTATTGATGTTTTGTTTGATCTTGATTTTCAGAAGTTTCTAACAAAGGTCTGGAAGTCAGGATCTGGAATAATGGTAATGGTTGTATTTTCATCAACGGAAGATGGAATGAAATTCTTTGCAGAATCTATTAATTCTATAAAATTAAAATCCAGAAAAAATCTATATCTTACCATCTGTGGCAAGGTGGAAAAAAATACTGAAATTGAGGCTGATTTGATAGACGAAAACCTTGAAACAGTATTACAGTGGTCCCAAACAACCTTTGAAAGTTCAACTTCATAATTTAAGGAGAATGGGCCCGATGAGATTCGAACTCATGACCTTTCGATTATCAGTCGAACGCTCCAGCCAAGCTGAGCTACGAGCCCTGAAAGTCAATCGTATTATGTGGAAATTTAAGTCTGCTGTTATTTCCATTTGATAGAACAGCCTATTGATGGTTGAAAATCTTTTTCAATCATATCCCCATTCAGAAATTTTTCAATGTTGAGGATCATAGTTTTTTCAGTTGCTGTAGCGTCTGGATTCATGGCATCATCAATTCTTCCATGAAAAATTAATTTTCTACTTTGATCAAAAAGAAACGGATCAGGTGTACAGACTGCACCATATTTTTTTGCAGTTTCTTGATCCCCATCTACAAGATAATCAAATTTCAAGCCCTTTTCCTCTACAACTTGCTTCATACTATCAAAACTATCATCAGGATATTTGATAGAATCGTTACTGTTAATTCCAATTAAGGCTATACTCTCATTGAACTTTTCATGGATTTCTTTTATAGCCTCTATTTTTGCCTTCACATAGGGGCAGTGATTACACATGAAAACAACTAGTAATCCTTTGTAGTCTTTATAATCATCAAGTGAATGTTTTTGGTCATCAGTACCAATCAGTTCAAAGTTAGGTGCAATATCTCCAGTTTTTAATGAAACCTCGGATTCTAGGAGTACCATAAAAAAAATTCGGATAGATCCAATAAAATTCTTACCAAATTAAAGACAACAATTAAAATCTACACGGCTTGATCTTAGAAGAGGGCTGATAGTTCAGACTGGTAGAATACTCGCCTTGCACGCGAGGGGTCAGGGGTTCAAATCCCCTTCAGTCCATACTTTGTATTTGTAGTTTCTAGTCTGTAGATCACTTACACTTTTTGGAGATTTGAGAACGATTTAAATATGAATAATTAAATATTTTGAATATGACAGATTATACTAATATGATCGGGGTTTTCATACCACTGATGGTAGGTTTGGCACCAGGTTTGGTATACTGGTTTGCAATTACTGCTAGACGATCTGGTCGGTAAACAAACTTAATTTCTCTACCATGTTTTCATTTATTTTATAAAAAATTATAATCTATTCTTAACTTAGTTTGACATGGAATCATTTGATCTAGTTGCTATGGGAGGAACGTTTGATATCATCCATAGTGGTCATATGGCATTATTGAATAAGGCATTTTCAATTTCAACTAAAGTAATAATTGGTGTTACCAGTGATCAATTAGCAGTAAAAAAGAAGAAAAATCCAGAAAATGATTATTCAAAAAGAATATCATTATTAAAATCAACAATTGAAGAAAACTTTCCAAATTCCGTATACGAGATAAGCAAACTTGAGGACGAATTTGGTCCTGCAGTTCTTAAGGATTCGGTAAAGGCTCTGATTGTAAGTGAGGAAACTAGTGATAAAGGTATACTTCTTAACGAACTAAGAGCAGAAAGAAACCTGCTTCCAGTAAAAATAGTTGTGGTTCCTATGGTTTTAGCCAAAGACGGCAAAGCCATATCAACCACCAGAATCAAAAATTCAGAAATTGATTCATATGGAAATTTGAATTGACAATTAGCTTCTCTATCTTTGAGTAACCCGAATAAAACAAAAATTTTAGGAATTATCAGTATGAGTGCTACCGCTAAAATACTAAATAAAATCAATAATGATGTAGCAAATCTAAAAGATGGATTAGATCCCGAAAACATCTCTCAGTGGTATGAAAAAATAATAGGTGAGACAAGAGAGATGGCTCCACCATGGTTGACAGATAAGATCAACGTGAAACAAGATCCGATACTCCCATTGAAATTTAATATTGATATTTCAAAACGAGCAGTTCGTTATTTTATGCAGGTTGTTGACGCAAATTTAGACAGTATGCCTTATTCAACAAAACTGTACTTTCTTAAAGTTGAGGAAATATTGAGTTCTGAAATGGATAAATCACTAGTCTGAATTACCCTTTAGCCAATTTGATCGAATCTTCTAAAATACTCACTTTTAGTATTTTATCTTCTTTTTCAATAACAGATTGAATAAAATCGACAAATACTCCAACCTGATGATCATCTTTGAGTAGAACACTATGTGCAGATTTATCTTTTAACGATATGACAATTTCATTATCCACAACATTCAAAATTTCTGAGATGAATGGTTCTTTTCCATCTTTACTAAATATGAAACCAGAAAGTTTCTGTGCTTCATACTTATCTTCACAAAGAATCAGTATTTCATTCAATCTTTTAGGAAAAATTTGTCAAGTTGGTCTTTTGCCTTTTCACGTTTTTCTTGATGGGATCTAAGAAATTTGTTAATCTTTTCAATTAGAATTTGCTTAAGCTCACCAGTTAACATCTTTCCTGATCTGTAATCATCATGAATCTGTTCAAGTTTTTTATCATCAGGTTCAAAAAATATTCTGAGGTATTGATATGAAACATCAATATCTGGATTACCACCTTTCTTTCTATGTTCTTCAATATCAGGCTGACCCCCAGAAAATGCATATTTGTTAATCTTCTTTTTTACAGTCTCGGGAGGATCTGTCGTGTATATCGTTTCATTTTCATTAGATGCAGACATTTTTCCTTTTGGACCTCCAAGTGCAGGTATCATAATATTATGAATTAATGCTGGCTTTGGTTTGTTAATTTTCGGTGCTATATCTCTTGTAATTCGAAAGTGTGGATCTTGATCAACACCAAATGGAATCAATACAGGCATATCCTCTATAAAGCACGGAGCTGATTGTAATGAAGTATAAAATATCATTCCAATATTAGTTTCATTTTGAAATCCAAAAACTGCTTTTGTATTAGAAAAATTAATTCTTTTTGCAAATTCTGCTGCAATTGGATAAAGTGTCTTTATATTTTTTGTATCAATGATAATTTTCGTATTTTCTGGTTTGAAACCTAATGCTATAAAATCAAGAGCATTTTCAAGCGCAAAATTAGACGTCTGTTCTAAGGTCATATCTTTTTTTGTCCAGAACTTTTCATCATCTGTAAGCTGGAAGTACATCTTTGTTCCAAACTTGTCTTGAAGCCACTTTGCAAAAACCCACGGAACCAAATGACCGATGTGTGTATGACCAGAAGGACCTCTACCTGTGTAAAGAAAGAATTTCTTGCCTTTTTCATAATCATCTAACAATCTATTCAAATCTCTATGAGAGAAAAAAATCCCCCTTCTTAACATGAAATGTGATTCCTTGGTAAATTTTTCAATTTTTGCTAAAAGATCTGATGTGATTTTTTGTGTTCCAAACCTTTTGATTAGTTTATCATAGTCAATGTCACCTTCAACATTCCAAGGTGTTACAACAAAATCATCTGCCATTCAAGTTTGACTTTGATTCAGTGTTAAAAAGTCTTATTCCATTATTTTGACTAC